>JAZRYN010000169.1:0-3700 GCA_045600745.1 Lachnospiraceae bacterium | reverse complement strand
TTCAGTGCGTCTCCGTAGATCTCATTATCCATATTGTTGACCAATGCCCAGACTTCAAGGTCCCTGGCATGCGCCTGTTCCACATATTCCTTCGATGAAGCGTTGTCAAAGCCGCCCTCGCCATCGGTCAGGAAAAACCATGTCGGAGAAACAGCCGTAACCCCCGTTGCTTCTGTCATGAGTTCTCCGAGTTTTCCGTTATCGACCTCCCGGTAGGCGATCTGATGCCAGACAAGACAGACGTCCTGACGGGTAGAAACCATTTCGTAAACAGGCTCCTCATAGGTATGGCTTAAGGTCTCCTTCTCCGGCGTCATGCTGCCGGTCTTGGAAATATACCCTCTGATGCCGTCCTCCGTGATGACGTCATACCATTTTGACTGTTCCTTCAGGAGCCGGACCTTCTGCCCTGCGGCCAGAGTGGTCATAATCGGGCTGGAGACCCTCGCTTCCCTGCGGATAATGACGTCTTCCCCGGCAATAAGGAGGTTCTGTTCACCAAAGGCCGTCCGGATGACAAGCCTGTCCGGGTCGGTAAACAGCTTCCAGTGCATGTCCGTGTACCGGCTGACATAATCCATCAGTACGTACAGGGCGCCGTTTTGCTTACGGAGCACCGGATGGTTCTCGATCATCGTCTGTGCATCTGCCCTCAGCGTCTCTCCGGGCAGCGTATAAAGCAGCAATTCCTCGGTTTCATCCAGATAGAACCGGGCATTGACCGTCAACAAATAGGATGCAGAGAGGTAGACGGCTCCCTCCTCGACGAAGGCATCTTCATGAGAAAGGACGTCATTGGTGATCACGGCTAAGGAGCCGGATCGAGAGGCAAAATACTGGTCCAGATCCGCCTGTTCCCTGCTGGGTCTTACTTCCGTAATAATGGCAGCAGCAAGCAAAGCGGCCACGACGGCAAGAACCGGCCATATGGGGAGCTTATTCTTTTTTTTCTTGTATGCAGCCATATTTTTTCGTCAACCTCCGCTGGCAGTATAACACAACCGTCCGCGGCTTGTAAAGAAAATCGGCTGCAATAGGCCTCCTTCGGGACAGCCTGTGCCTGAATCAACAGAAGGGTATTACGGGCCTCGTTAAACGCAGGGCTTATCGCCCGGTATTTATCGGCTGCACCGCTGTCGGCCTCTGGTGTGATCATATCGGAGCATCATGCCGTTGCTCTTTCCCCTGCGGCTCGTTCTTGCTGAACCGCCTTTAGCATAGCGCCTGCCGCCTCTGCTGTCACGCAACAAGAGCCGGAATTTTGCAACGATCCGCGCCTTTTGTTGCACCGAAACGGTTTTTCGGCATGTTTTTCAGCCGCAGGCCCTTCCCGTGAAGCCATCCTTCCGTTTCCCGGCAGAATTCAAAAACGCCGGAGCTCATGCCCCGGCGTCCGTTAAGTCTTCAATTACTCTTCGACTTCAATGATCTGTTTCTTGTTGTAAGAGCCGCATGCCTTGCAGACTTGGTGAGGTACCATCAACGCACCGCATTTGCTGCACTTGACCAATGTGGGATTGTTCATCTTCCAGTTTGCTCTGCGGCTGTCTCGTCTTGCCTTAGAGGACTTATTCTTGGGACAAATAGACATATGATCCACCTCCTTCGGTCCTAGTCACGACTCCGGGACATAAGCCCCTCCGAAATCGTGCTTTTCGATTATAGCCAAAGCCTTCCCGGCTGTCAACAGTTTTTTCAGATTTTTTGAGCGGATTTTTTTCTTGGTTTTTTCTTCTGAGGGCTTTGTCTTTTGAGCGCTTTTAAGCGGATAACGGCGTATCAGCCGTGCCGGCCCTTCATCGGATCCTTGATCCAGCTCTCTACCTGCTCGTCCGTTCCGTACACGAGATGCGTTCCGCCGACGTTATGATAGCTTCCCACATTGTAATCAAGCCCCGAGCTCGCATAATCGTAGGCAAGCGCCGTCTTTTTCTTTTCGAGCTCCGGATTCGGGCTCGGAATCGCCGAGATAAGGCTTCTTGTGTACGGGTGCATCGGGTTGGAGAATATCTCCTCCGTCGTTCCGGTCTCAAGCATATATCCCAGATGCAGCACGCCTATCCTGTCCGAAATGTATTTGACCATGGAGAGGTCGTGAGCAATGAAGAGAAATGCCGTTCCCGTCTCCTGCTGGATATCCTTCATCAGATTGACCACCTGCGCCTGGATGGAGACATCAAGGGCGGAAATGCATTCATCCGCGATGATGAGGTCCGGATTCATGATCAGGGCTCTCGCGATCCCCACTCTCTGACGCTGCCCGCCGGAAAACTGGTGCGGATATCTGTCAAAGTGCTCGGGCGAAAGCCCGACCTTCAGAAGCATATCGCAGATCATCCTGTGCCGCTCCTCCGAGGAGCTGTACATATGGTGAATATCAAGGCCCTCACCGATGATATTCCCGATGGTCTTCCGGGGATTTAGCGACGCCATGGGGTCCTGGAAGATCATCTGCATCTTGGTCCTCAGCAGCTTTTCATCCCCTGCGCTCAGGTTTCCGCTTATGTCTCTTCCCTTGAAAATGATCTTCCCGCCCGTAGGCTTGTACAGCCGGATCACAGACCGTGCGATCGTGGATTTTCCGGAGCCGGACTCGCCGACAAGGCCGTAAGTCTCGCCCGGGTAGATCTCGAAGTCCACTCCGTCCACAGCCTTAACGGTATAGGTCGGGCTTATCTTGAAATGCTGCAGAAGATTTTCCACCTTAAGAAGAGGCTCTTTTTCTGTCGTGTTAAGCATTTTTTGCCTCCTCTCTCATTCTTTCGATCCGGCTTTTCAGCTCCGGAGGCATTTCCACCTTCGGCGCCCTCTCGTCAAGAAGCCACGTTGCCGCATAATGGCCGTCCGAGACCTTATACATGGGCGGCTCGGCGATCCGATCGGCCTTAAGCGCGTAGGCATTTCTCGGCGCAAAGGCATCGCCCTTTACCTCGTGAAGAAGGTTGGGCGGAGAGCCCGGGATCGTATACAGTCTGTCGTCGTCCGTGTCAAGATCAGGCATGGCGGAAAGCAGCCCCCACGTATACGGATGCTTGGGATTGTAAAAGATCTCGTTTATGGATCCCATCTCGACGATCCTTCCGGCATACATCACTTCGATATAGTCGGCGACCTTTGCCACAACGCCGAGATCGTGCGTTATGTAGATAACGGAAATGCCGCGCTCTGCCTGAATTTTCTTTATGAGCTCAAGTATCTTGGCCTGAATGGTAACATCAAGGGCCGTGGTCGGCTCATCGCAGATAAGAATATCCGGATCACAGGAAAGCGCTATGGCAATGACCACCCTTTGACGCATTCCGCCGGAAAGCTGATGCGGATACTGCTTCAGCCTCTTGTCGGCATCGGTGATGCCGACCTCATCGAGAAGCTCCTTTGCCCGGTCAAGGGCTTCCTTTTTCGAGATCTTAAGGTGGATCATCATGGTTTCCGCGATCTGCATGCCGACCGTCATGGTCGGATCAAGGCTCGTCATCGGATCCTGAAAGATCATGGCGATCCTCTTTCCGTTGATATGCTTTCTCATCCAGATGGGATCCTTTTGCAGAAGATCGACCTCCTCGGGCGTTCCGTCGGAATGATGATATCTGAACACCGCACTGCCGGAATTGATGCTTGCATTCGCCTCGAGAAGTCCCATAACGACCTTCATGGAAACGGATTTCCCGGAGCCGGACTCGCCGACGATCGCAAGCGCCTC
>JAZRYN010000168.1:0-2294 GCA_045600745.1 Lachnospiraceae bacterium | reverse complement strand
CATCTTTCCGTGGCCTTCCCGATCGCTCTTGCCATCGGCGAGTTAGTCGATCCGCCCGCGACCATGGTCAACGCGGCAGGCGACTATGTAGCCAGCTATATCGTGTCCCGCTTTGTGGACGGCAAAGACTGGCTGCAGAAGGATCTGGCGGCCAGAAAGGAGAAATAAGCCTTTTCCGGGGCTTCTGTCAGGGCTTTTCAGGCCGCATCAAACTTTTCAAGATGAAATGCAAAAACCGCTTGCATTCAGGCGAGGGGAGTGCTATAATTCGAAAAGTCTGCAAAAGACAGGTCCCCGGACCGTGCGGAAGTGCTGGAATTGGCAGACAGGCATGACTAAGGATCATGTGTTCGAAGAACGTGAGGGTTCAAGTCCCTTCTTCCGCAGATAATGATTCTTCGCCCCACCGGGATAGTGGTGGAAGGCGGTAGACGCATCAAGAAAAACGCTGTGCATGGCACGGCGTTTTTGCGTTATACGGAAGAATTTCCGGGAAAAATATCCTGCTGGGAAAAATATCCTGCAAAGAGAATAGTTCCCGGAATAAAGCAAAGATATTTTCCTTTTTGTGCGACAAAGCGATTGACCGGCCTATGAATCGATGATAATATTTTACCTTAGACGCAGTATGCTTCCGGATGCTTAGCGGCGGCAAAGAAGAGCCCGCAGCCGCTGTCCGGAGCAAAGCTTCGGATCTGCAGGCCTGCACGGCAATCACGGGATAACAGGAGAAAAAGATGAAGAATAGAGCAAGACGCGTTCTATCATTGCTGCTGGCACTCGCCATGGTGCTTTCTTACGCTGACCTTGGCTTTGCCCGAAGCCGCGGGGAGGCGCCCGCCGAGGCGCTTTCGGAAGCGGCGACGGAGGACGGAGAAGAGCTGGAAATGGAAGAGCTTGACCCTTCCTCCCTCGGCGTCAGCAAGCTGGGAGAAGAAGAGAGCGAGGAGGACGAAGAAGGCCCGATCAGCCTGAAGCCGGACACCTCTCTGGAACAGACGGTGCGCGTCTCCATTTTCCTCGAAGGAAAATCAACGGTCGATGCCGGCTTTGATACCGAGGGGATCGCCGGGAACAAGCGCGCGGCGGCATACCGCGACGGCCTTAAGGCAACTCAGCAGCAGATGACCGCGCAGATCGAATCGGTGCTCGGGCGCAGGCTGGATGTGAAGTGGAACCTGACTCTGCTGACGAATGCGATCTCTGCCGATGTCAAGATCCGGGAGATCCCCTTTATCGAGCGCCTTGCCGGTGTGCGATCCGTAGAACGTGAGATGCACTACGAGGCTCCGGTGACGGAGGCGGCGGCAAAGCCGCAGACGGCGAACACCAGCGAGAACATGGTCGGTGCGGCGAAGGCATGGTATGAGCTCGGCTATACCGGCGCGGGCAGCAAAGTGGCGATCATCGATACCGGTCTGGATACGAATCATCAAAGCATGAATGCGGAGGCGTTCGACCACGCGATCGAAGAGGTGCGGGCAGGCGGCAAGACCGTGGAGCTGATGACCTCGATCCCTTCCTCGGGTCTGAATGCCGTGAATCCGGTGAGGGTGAGCGACAAGATCCCCTTTGCCTATAATTACGTTGACCGGAATACCAGAGTCGATCATCGGGATGACGCCAGCAACCACGGCTCTCATGTCGCCGGTATTGCGGCGGCAAACCGCTATATCAAAAGCGGCTCCGGCTATGTCGACGCCGCCTCTTCGGTTAAGGCGGTCGGCATGGCGCCCGACGCCCAGATCTTGGTGATGAAGGTCTTCGGGACAAACGGAGGCGCTTACGATTCCGATTATTTTGCGGCCATCGAGGACGCTGTTGTGCTGGGGGCGGATGCGGCAAATCTGTCTCTCGGTTCGAGCTCGCCCGGCTTTTCTTATGCCGGCGGGTCGTATCAGGCGATCCTGAACGGCTTAGTCAGCAACAGGACCAACAACCATATGGTCTTGTCGATCTCGGCGGGCAATGCCGGCTCATTTGACCAGCAGACGCCGCACAAGCTCTATGCGGAGGATGCGTATTATCACACCGGCGGCTCGCCCGGCTCGTTCATTCACAGCCTCAGCACTGCCGCTGCGCAGAACACGCTGACGGAGGGAACTCCGCTTATCTTTAACGGTACACAGCAGGTCTTTTATACCGAAGACCGGGAAAATAACGACGGTCAAGCCTATTCCCACGCAAAGATGACGAGCATTGCCGGGACCTGGGACTATGTCTATATCGATGCGCCGGGCGAGGCTTCTGACTATTCTGCGGTAGACCGCGCGCTTTCGCTTTCCGGCAAGGTC
>JAZRYN010000167.1:0-9255 GCA_045600745.1 Lachnospiraceae bacterium | reverse complement strand
GTTTATTCGCCTGAGATCGATGCTTTTCTCCTCCGTTCGGGCATGCATCCGGCTCTGATCGACCTTTCCCGCCAGACCGAGATCTTCCGCCGGGAGCTGCAGCTCGGCCTGCATAACGGCGATTCCTCTCTTCCCATGCTGCCCACCTATCTTACGGCTGACGGAGCAATTCCTTTCGGCAAGCCGGTGCTCGTGATCGACGCCGGCGGGACCAATCTGCGCCTTGCCCGTGTGGTCTTTTCCGAAGCAGACGGTAAACCCTCGGTCTGTCTTCTTTCCTCCGGGCGCATGCCCGGAAG
Source organism: Lachnospiraceae bacterium (assembly GCA_045600745.1). Taxonomy (GTDB): domain Bacteria; phylum Bacillota; class Clostridia; order Lachnospirales; family Lachnospiraceae; genus UBA6987. The sequence goes on along the minus strand of JAZRYN010000167.1, from coordinate 8,956 downwards.
CGAAGGGCGGATCTCCCGGGAGGAATATCTTTCCCGAATGGTCGCTCTTCTTAGGCCGCACCTTACCGGAGACAGGCTGATCGCCTTCTGCTTTTCCTATGAAGCAAAAATCACTCCGGACCGGGACGGTATCCTGGCAAACTTCAATAAAGGCGTTCAGATCGACGGAACGGACGGTATGCTTGTTTGCGCCTCACTGGAAGCGGCGCTGAAAAGTGCCGGTATCCCCGGCAAAAGAAGCTGGATCCTTCTGAACGATTCTACGGCAGCAGCCTTCGGCGCCCTGCCTACACTGCCGGGAGCCTGCAGCGGCGTCATCGGCTTTATCCTCGGTACCGGGACAAATACCGCCTACCCCGAGCAGACGAGCCGCATCACCCGCTATCCCGTTCCGCATTCAGATCGTCCCATGCTGCTCAATACCGAATGCGGCTCGTATGGCCGCTTTCCGCGAGGAGAAGCCGATCTTCTGCTCGATCGCTCAGACAAGCTTCCCGGCGACCATCTCTATGAAAAAATGATTTCCGGGGTCTACATGGGCCGGCTTATTTCTCTGACCGCTTCCCTGGCCGCGGAGAGCGGATGCTTTTCCGACCGTTTCCGTCAGAGCCTTGCCGAACAGCCCGAAGGCTTTTGTTCCGTTGACGCCGATGATTTCATCCGCAATCCTCTGGGAAATACACGCTTTGCCTCGCTTTGTGCCACAGACAGCGACCGCCTCGCCCTTCTGACCGTCATCTACCGCCTGTATGAACGTGCCGCAAAGCTCGTCACCGTCAATCTCACCGCCGTGATGGAGGAAGCCCGGATAGGCATGGCCGGACAGCCTCCTGCACGGATCGCCGCGGAGGGCAGCAGCTTCTGGAAATCGGTTCTTTTTCTGCCGCTGCTTAATGGCTTTATGAAGCCGTTCACTCAGGAGGAAAAAGGCCTGAGATACGAGATCACCGCCGTGCCGAACGCCAATCTGATCGGCAGCGCAGCGGCGGCTCTTCTGAACTGCCGGGAGGACGATGCGCTTATTTAAGCCGAAAAAGCTCCCGTAACGAGAAAAATTCAAAAATTTTCTCTTGACAGGAGTTTTTTCAGGGAGTATGATAGCACCATCCTGCAGAAAGGAAACAGTCCTCATGACAAAGATAATGGGCAGCATGGATATGATGATGCGCCGCGGCATGATGTGCCGCTCTTTGCCTGTGTCTGTTTCCGAATAACTGCCCTGATAAAACATCGGTTTTATCCGTACGAACGGGAGCTTTCGGAAGCTGCCCGTTATTTTTTTGAGGAGGAAGATCATGAAAAAGACACTCTCGTTCATCCTGGCCCTGCTGACTGTCCTTGCCCTCACCGGCTGCGGCGGCAGCAAGAAGGAATTTACCATTGCCGTCCCCAATGACACGACCAATGAAGCAAGAGCGCTTCTGCTGCTTGAGTCAAACGGCCTTCTGAAGCTGAAAAGCGGCGCCGGCATCACGGCAACGGTCGCGGATATTGCCGAAAACCCCTACGGCATTAACTTTCAGGAGGTCGAGGCGGCCCAGATCCCCAATATTCTGAAGGACGTTGACTATGCCGTGATCAATTCGAATTACGCGCTCGACGCCGGCATCAATCCCGTCAAGCAGTCCCTGGTCATTGAGGGCTCCTCTTCTGCCTATGCCAACATCCTCGCCGTAAAGGAGGGCAGCGAAAACGAGCCGAAGATCAAGGCGCTTGTTGCCGCCCTTTCCAGTCAGAAGGTCGCCGATTTCATCGCGCAGAAATATGACGGTGCCGTTGTCGGCGTCGTGGAGAAGCCCGGCGACGGATCAGATCCCGCTGTCGACTATGCCTCGTTAAGCGGAACGACGGTTTCCGTTGCGGCATCGCCTTCACCGCATTCCGAGATCCTGGCTGTTGCCAAGGAGATCCTGGCCGAAAAGGATATCACGCTGGACATCCGTGAATTCAACGATTATGTCATTCCGAACAACGTCGTTGAAGACGGTACCGTGGATGCCAATTATTTTCAGCATGTTCCTTATCTGGATGATTTTAACGCCCAGAACAAAACGCACATCGTTCCGGTCCTCGCTGTCCACGTTGAACCCATGGGACTGTACGGCGGCAGGCAGAGCAGCCTTGACACACTGAAAAAATAAAATTAAAAGCAGCCGCCCGAAGCATCGGCTCAGGCGGCTTTTTACGGAGAAATCAATGATCAAGCTTGACCATGTATGCAAAACTTTTCTTGCCGGTGACGGCCGGGTCGAGGCCTTAAAGGATGTTTCGCTCACCGTTGAGGACGGGGATATTTTCGGCATCATCGGAATGAGCGGCGCCGGAAAATCGACGCTTGTCCGAACGATCAATCTTCTCGAACGCCCCACCTCCGGCAAGGTCTTTGTTGGCGGGGTGGATATGACGGCGCTTTCACCGGAAGCGCTGCGCAAAAAGCGCCGGGAGATCACCATGATCTTTCAGAGTTTCAATCTTCTGATGCAGCGAAGCTGTCTGAAAAATGTCTGCTTCCCTCTCGAGCTGTCCGGGCAAAAGCCCGGCCCGGCCAAAGAAAGAGCGCTTGAACTGCTGGAGCTGGTCGGCTTAAAGGATAAGGCCGGCGCCTATCCGGCTCAGCTCTCCGGCGGCCAACAGCAGCGGGCAGCGATCGCCCGGGCACTTGCCACCGACCCGAAGGTCCTGCTGTGTGACGAGGCGACATCGGCCCTTGACCCCGGAACGACCCATTCGATCCTGGAGCTGATCCGTGACATCAATGCCAAACTCGGAATTACCGTGATCATCATTACCCATCAGATGAGCGTAGTGGAAAGCATTTGCCGCCACGTTGCCATTCTGGATCAGGGAAGCGTGGCTGAAAGCGGAAAGGTGAACGAGGTCTTTGCCAATCCCCAGTCAAGAGCCGCACGCAGCCTGGTATTCCCGGAGGGCGATGTTGACAGCCTCTTCAACAGTCAAGACCCGAATGAGCACTACATCCGCGTCGTTTTTGACGGCTCGCAGGCGACCTCCGAACCGCTGATCGCTCACATGGCTGTAGAAAAAGGGATCGAGGCCAGCATCGCCTATGCTTCCATGCGCGAGATCGGCGGCAAGACCTACGGTTCCGTTCTGCTCGGCATCACCGGCGGAAATTCAACGGTCAGTGATGCGATCGCCTATCTGACAAAGAAGGAAAACGTTACCGCACAGGAGGTCCGGCATGTTTCATGAATTATTTGACAGTGCAGCCTGGGCAGAGGCGCTGCCCGTCATTAAGGAGCAGTTCCTGACCGCGGCCTGGGAGACTCTGTATGTCACGGTCTTGTCAACGTTCTTTGCCGTATTGATCGGGCTTCCGCTCGGCGTTCTTCTTGTTGCCGGCAGCGAAAAGGGGATTTTTCCTCTGCCCAAATGGCTGATCCGGCTGTTAAACGTCATCATCAACCTTCTCCGCAGCGTCCCCTTTCTGATCCTGATGATCCTGGTCTTCCCGCTGACCCGTGTCATTGTCGGAACGACGGTCGGAACAACGGCCACAATCGTCCCTCTTGTGATCGCCGCCTTCCCCTTCATTGCCCGGCTTGTGGAAACCAGCCTGCGGGAGGTCAATCCGAACTCGATAGAAATGGCACAGAGCCTTGGCGCCTCGCCATGGCAGATCATTATAAAAGTCATGATCCCCGAGAGCGTTCCGCTCCTGATCTCCAACGCCACCACCGCCATTACGACCATTCTCGGCTATACCGCCATGAGCGGGATCATCGGCGGCGGCGGTCTCGGCAAGATCGCCATCAATTACGGCTATTACCGCTACCGCTACGTGATCATGTTCGCCGCCGTCATTCTGCTGGTTATTCTGGTTCAGATCTTCCAGAGCGCAGGCAACCGACTCGCCCAGCTGTCCGACAAGCGGCTGCGGTCGTAAGGAAGCCTCGGGAAAACTGCCGCTGTCCCTGTTTCCTCTTCCGGGCTACCGCGAAATGGTCTTCCTCGTGCAGGCCGGCTCCTCGCCGCTGCGGCAAGCGGCGGGATCTGCCTGCTGCATGATCCTCAGCCCGAGCTCAAAGGCTAACATCATGATCTTTGTTTTATCATCAAGTCTCGCCCCGCCCGACAGGCTTCGCGGCTCCCATTCGTCATGGTCAAGGTCATCTCCCGCGTAAAAGAACTGGAAGAATTCCGTGCCGCGGAAATCACAGAGGGCCTGCATTCCGGCACATTCCATCTCCACACAGATCGCCCCCTGCTTCTTTCTCCGGCTGACCTTTTCTTTCGTTTCACGATAACAGGCATCTGTTGTCCATGTCGTGCCTTCAACATAAGAATACCCGAATTTCTTTAATATTTCCTTAAATTCTTCTTTGTATCGATGATTGACCTCGATCGTGTCGCCGGGTTCCGCATAATGATAGCTGGTCCCCTCGTCTCTGATGGCTCTTGTCGGAATGATTATCCCGCAGTCCTCGATCTGCTTATCCAGAACGCCACAGTTGCCGAGCAGTATAAGCCTTTTACTGCCCATTGCCATGAGGTCCTCATACTGCGCGGCGCATAAGGGCTCGCCGACCATTGATTTGAATAGGGCAAAGCGTTTTCCCCCATACTCTGTTTCATAGACAGGATTCGACCCGCTCGCCGCGTGAAGATAGGCGATCTCTTTTGTTTCAAGGCAGTCCCGCACCGAGTTTAATAGCTTTTCCGAAAAACAGGAAACCGTAACTTCGGGAAAGTTCTCGATTTTGTTTACTAACCTATCCGGATCGATCACCGCGCATTTATTGGCATCAAATTCTTCCAGAAGCATTTTCCCCTCCTCCTATGCACCGCCCGTCAGCGGGATATTTCGCGGCCCTTCCGGCAAGGAAAGACAGAAGCTCGGATAAAAGAATCATGCCGTTGCTACTGCGCTTTCGCGTTCATCAGCCTGTGCAGCAGTCTTCTCAGCGGGTCATACAGAAGCAGGATCCCCAGGAACGAGGAGGCCGCAAGCAGCAGTTCAAAGGGAATATCCGCGATCAGGTACAGTCTGAACGGCGTCTTCAGGACCAGCATCGTCGGCAGGATCATGATCCAGCAATATAAGAAAGCACACAGCGCCCCCGCAAAGGCCAGCTTCAAGCTGTCCTCTGTCCCTTTGAATACGGTGCAGGCAAGAAGGGGAATCACCATCCAGGCGACCCACTGGCCGGTAGTCCAGATCGGGTTCAGCGAAGCCATAAACACCGAATCCATGATCAGATAAACGGTGATCATCATTGTCGTCTTCGTAAAACCGAAGGTCTTTGCATAGAGCATCATCAGCAAAATGGTGAAATTGATATTCGGAAGAAAATTCATGAGCTGTTCCTGCGCAAACAGCAGCACCGTCAAAAGCGCCATGATGCATAGCTCCCGCGCCGTCAGAAACGGTCCGCGGGAGCTGTTATTAACATTATTTTTCGGCATATTCGTAGACTGTCATCCGGAATTCGATCTCGTCTCCATCCTCGTATTGCAGCGTCTCCAGTCCGCTGTCAGCCATTTCACCGTTTTTCAGGATCGCAATGTATTCTGACCAGTCTGCCGGTGTATCCAGCGATTCGATCTTCATCAGCATCCCGTTATCGATCAGGACATTGTCAAAATTATCTTTGACCAGATCGATCAGCTTGTCGCCTGTCTTGTAGGCAAGCTCCTGTTCCCGGATCACCTTCTGCTCGGTATCCGTGACCTTGACGGTAATCGTGCCGTCGCCTGCGGGGGTGAACGGTCGAAAGACCAGAACATAGACTGCGGCAATAAGAGCCACGGCCAGGACCGCCCACAATGCTTTTTTGTTTTTCATGTTTTTCCGACAGGAAAATCGATCCTGTGCAGTTTCCCGGCCGCAAGGACAGTTTTCTTGTCATCTCCTAATCAATGTCAGGTAAGTCTCCTGGCTTCGCTTCAGCCTACTCTCCGCCTTCTCACGGTCTCCCGCAATGGCAAATCCGGATTTCGTCCGCGTTACAGTTGCCGGTACAGCGCAGGTCTTTCACCTGCTTCCTTATTAAGCCCCTCGCGAGGCGCCTGCAAAATATATGATAATACGGCTTAATGCGTAAGCCGCTTATCGCTGCCGCCGCATCCTTATCCGAGCGTCTCCGGCTCCGCGTATTCCTGTCCGCGGGTATCGACCGTTACCTTTTTGATCACGACCGGACGGATCGGCCGGTTCGACCAGGGATTTGTGCGGACCTGCTCCACTCTGTGCACCGCGTCGATCCCATCAAGCACCTTGCCGAAGGCTGCGTACTCTCCGTCAAGATGAGGGGCCGAGGCAACCATGATGAAGAACTGGCTTCCGGCGCTGTCCGGGTCAGCGGCGCGCGCCATGCTGAGGACGCCTTCGGTATGCTTCAGGTCATTGGCAAAGCCGTTAGAGGCAAATTCACCCTTGATACCGTAGCCGGGGCCGCCGGTACCGTTGCCGTCGGGATCGCCGCCCTGGATCATAAAGCCGGGAATGATGCGGTGAAAGGTCAGTCCGTCGTAAAAGCCTTTCCGGATCAGAGAAATAAAATTATTTACCGTATTCGGAGCAACTTCCGGATAGAGCTCGGCGCGGAAGCTGTCGCCGTTTTCCATTTCAAAAACAACAAGAGGGTTCGTCATTCCTATCATCCTTTCGCGGAAAATGATTCGTTCTGTCTCATCAGACCGTACCAGTATAGCATGAGTACGCACACTTGTCACGCGCTTTCGGAGGGCTTTCGGAAGATCAAAACTTCATTTTAAGCCTTACGTTTGTTTGACTTTTGCGATATAATAGCGACCGAACAGACCGTAACGCGGAGGGTGCTCTATGGGAAAGTTTGTTCTAAAGAAAATGACAAAGCAGAAAGAAGCGAGTCATGATCCCTTATCGGCCGTAAAGGCTATTAAGGATAAATATATTGTATTAGAAGGAAATACTGCTATGAAGAAAATCATTTGTCTGATGCTTATTGGAACATTGGTCATGGGTGCCGCAGGCTGCGGGAAGGCGGAAGCCCCGGCCCCTGCTCAGACCTCCGCCGCTGAGGAGGCCACGGAGAAGCCGGATATTACTGAGGCCGACCTGTTTGAGGATGATGAGGAGGAGTTCGAGGAATGGCAGGCCCCTGATCCGGCCGACTTTGACGTCCGTCCTCTTGGGGAATACGTTGACGATACCTCCTCCTATTATTTCGTTCTGGTCACCAATAACAGCCAGTCGGTCTGCTCCGTTCAGGCCTCAGTCTCCGGCAGTGATGCGGAAGGAAATACCTGCACAGACAGCGTCTGGATTTCTGTTCTGGCCCCCGGAGAGACCGGTCTGCTGGACTTCAGATTCTTTGAAGACTCCGCCGTCAGCAACTTCAGCGAATGTGAACTCACCTATGATAAGGCCTTCCGCAAGCCGGTTCTCAGCCGGATCCAGACCGAGATCATCCCTGAAGAGCATCACGATTATATCTACGTGAAGATCACCAACAACAATGAATATGAGATCTCTTCCTGTTTGACCAGTGTCTTCTCCCTTGCCGCGGACGGCAAAATCCTCTATTACGAAAAAACCGCCCTGCGCTCTGATGTTGATGGCGAGCTGACCATCCCGGCAGGCGGCACAGGCACCATGCTCTTTGATACCTCCCTCAGCGACCTCGACCACCTGGAGAAATACGATTCTCTGGTGGTCTATCACGACGCCGAAGGCCCCTCAACCGACTGATTTCTTATCGTTCTTAGGTAAATAGGCGCACGAGAAAATGCGCTGGATCTGAGCGGAATACGAACAAGTCATACTCTTCCGCTTCCGCTTTCTCTTCCTTATCGGCGGACAGACCAAAAAGCCTCCTTACCGGCTTCCCGATCGGCTCTTTCTTTCGAAATCGCCCTGAGGCCGGATAAAGGAGGCTTGATGCGTCCATGAGCCCGCAGGGGGCTTTATGCGCAGGATCAATATTTTCTTGCTTTTCCGATATGGGCAAGATGATCCTGATAAGCCGCAAGATTCCGGGGATCTTCCGAAACCTCCGTATCTCCTACGCGCCACCAGGAGCCGTAGCCGTCCGTCATGGACTTCGGCAGAACGCGGATATCAAAGACTACCGGAACGCCTTCGATCTTCTTCGCCTCGGCAATCGCCGCTTTCATTTCTTCCCGCGTATGAATGGTATAGGCCTTGCAGCCGTAGCCTTCGGCAATTTTGGCAAAATCGACCGGAATGAATCGTCCGGAAAGCTCGCCGTCTTCTCCGCGGAAGCGGAGCTCGGTGCACAGCGTATCATTGCCGTGTCCGACCTGAAGGTTGTTGATACAGCCAAACGAAGCGTTGTTAAAGACGCAGACATTGATCTTTTTATGCTCCTGTACCGCCGTCAGAAGCTCGGAATGCAGCATGATAAAGCTGCCGTCACCGACCATGGCGTAAACATCTCTGTCCCCGATCGCATATTTGACTCCCAGCGCGCCGGAGATCTCATAGCCCATGCAGGAATAGCCGTATTCCATGTTATAGGTGTCGGTTCCTCTTGCGCACCACATGCGCTGCATATCGCCGGGCAAAGAACCGGAGGAGCCGATCGCCACATCATCAGGATCGATCGCAAAGTTGATCGTCCCGAGCACCGCCGTCTGGGTGAGGCAGGCGTCAAGATCCTTTGCAAAACGGTCGGCGGAAGCCGCATTGGCGTCATTGACCTCAGGAACATAGCCCGCACCGTATGCCGTATGCTGCAGACGATCAAGCTCTTCTGCCCAGCGTGCCCGGGCATCGCCGATCTCGTTCCGGTAAGGCGCCTTGTAGCCGTCCAGAAGGGCAAGAAGCGCCGGCAGAGCACGCTTCGCATCGGCAGTGACCGGAACGGCATCCATTTTCAGCGCCTGGAATTCGGACACATTAATGTTGACAAAGCGGGCGTCCTCACGGAACAGCCATTTGGACGAGGTCGTAAAATCGGTGTAGCGCGTGCCTACGCCGATGATCACATCC
>JAZRYN010000166.1:0-13186 GCA_045600745.1 Lachnospiraceae bacterium | reverse complement strand
GGGCGTCACGGAAATGATCCCGCCGGGAGGAAACGGCATCGGCATGCATGTTATTCCGGTCGAAAAAGCCATCGAATCAGAACAGACCTCCGTTGATCTGGAACATATTTCCTATTGGCTGAAAAAATACGAGGGTCATATCGCTGCCGGTATCTGCTCCTGCCGCTATTCCCGCGCTGTAATGGGCGACGGCTGTGCGGACGATCCGGATGACTGGTGCATCCAGGTAGGGGACATGGCCGACTATACTGTCGAAACCGGCCGTGCGCACTACATCACGGCCGAGCGTGCGTTGGAGATCCTGGAAATGGCCGAGAAAAACGGCTTTGTCCACCAGATCACCAATATCGACGGTGCCGAGCATATTTTCGACATCTGCAACTGCGATGTCAAGATCTGCAACGCCCTGCGCACAAGCCTGCTTTTTAATACCCCGAACCTGTCCCGCAGCGCCTACACCGCAAAGGTCGATCCGGCTAAATGCGCTGCCTGCGGCCTGTGCGTTCAGTCCTGTCCGGCCGGTGCCGTTAGGCTCGGTCAAAAGCTCTGCCGGAAGGACGGCTCCGAGCAGACCTATCCGCAGGCGATCCTGCCGGATAAGATCCATTGGGGCAAATATGCCTGGGATGAGACTTACCGCGACACGGCCCGCATGACCAGCTCCTATGAGACCGGCTCCTCTCCGTGCAAGGCGGCCTGCCCGGCACATGTTCCGGTCCAGGCATACCTTAAAAAGGCGCACGAAGGTCTCTACACCGAGGCTCTCGGTCTGATCAAAAAGGAAAATCCCTTCCCTGCCGTCTGCGGCAGGGTCTGCAACAAGCGCTGTGAGGAAGCCTGCTCCCGCGGCAATATCGATGATCCCGTCTCCATCGACGCCGTGAAGAAATTCGTGGCAGATCTGGAGCTTCAGGCGGAGCACCGCTATATTCCCGAACGGGTCGTCCCGTCGACCTACGGCAAATTCGATGAAAAGATCGCTATCATCGGTGCTGGCCCGGCCGGTCTGTCCGCCGCTTACTATCTGTGCCTTCTCGGCTATCGGCCGACCGTCTTCGAGCGGAATTTCCGCCCGGGCGGCATGATGACCTACGGCATCCCTTCCTATAAGCTGGAAAAGGATGTCATTGAAGCCGAGATCGATGTTATCAGGCAGTTGGGCGCCGAGATCCGATGCGGCGTAGAGGTCGGCCGGGACGTGACCATTGCCCGGCTAAAAGAAGAGGGCTACAAGGCCTTCTATATTGCCATCGGCTGCCAGGGCGGAAAGCTTCCCAGCGTCCCGAACGATACCGCGGAAGGAACCGATCTTGCCGTACATTTCCTGCGCGATTCCATGGAAAACGGCCACCCGCCTATGGAAGGAAGAGTCGTTGTCATCGGCGGCGGCAACGTCGCTGTTGACTGCGCCGGTACTGCCATCCGCCGCGGCGCTTCCGAAGTCTCCATGATCTCTCTCGAGTCCCGCGAAGAGATGCCTGCTTCCCCGTCCGAGACGGCGGAAGTCCTTGACGCCGGGGTCAAGCTCATCAACAGCTGGGGACCGAAGGAGGTGCTCGTGGATCACACCGAGCATGTCTGCGGCATCGTAGTAAAGAAATGCCTTCGCACCGTCGATCCCGAAACCGGAGCCTTTTCACCGCTCTATGATGAAAAAGAGACCATGACCATCGAATGCGATCAGATCGTATTTGCCATCGGGCAGGCGATCGAATGGGGCCATTTGCTTGACGGCTCCGGCGTGACCTTCTGGCACGGCAATTATCCGGTTGCCGACAAGCTGACCTATCAGACCGAGGATCCGGATATCTTTGTGGGCGGTGACGTCTATACCGGACCGAAATTTGTCATCGATGCCATCGCTGCCGGCCACGAAGCTGCCGATTCTCTGCACCGCCATGTGCAGCCGATGGCCCATCCGACGATCGGCAAGGACCGCCGCGTTTTCAAGCCGCTTGACAAGGATGACATCACCTTCCCGGATTACGACCATGCCGGCCGCCAGGAAGCCGAAAGGGGCGTCTTTGAGGATCCCTTCCGTACCTCTCTCGGTACGCTGACCGAAGAGCAGGTGAAGATCGAGACCTCCCGCTGTCTCGGCTGCGGCGCCTCCGTGGTCGATCCGCACAAATGCATCGGCTGCGGCATCTGCACGACCCGCTGCGAATTTGACGCGATCCACCTTTACCGCGACCATCCCGAAATGACCGATATGCGCCGCGGCGAAGACAAGATCGGCGGCATGCTCGGTTACCAGATCAAACGCGCCGCCAAGATCGCACTGAACGCCGGCTCCCCCGAAGCAAAGCTCATGCGCGAAAAGCGCAGAGCCTACAAGGCCGCGAACAAGGAATTTGCCAAAACGCACCCGTACACCGGCAACGCCGTGCATCCGGAGATCTTCGAAGAATACAGCCACGACATTTACCGGGACGAGTAACGGGAAGAGATCGCCTCCTGCCGCCTGCCTATAACCATTAAACTTCCCATTTCAAAAAGCCCCGGCTGTCATTCCATCGCAGCCGGGACTTTGTAATCTTCATAATATAAAACCGTCCGGTTGATTTTGTGTCATCATCTTCTGCCCACCGCAAGGCTTACCGGAGGCCTGCCGCTCCATATGCCTCATGCGGTACATCGCCCAAAAGGGGCCAAGGCTTTTTCCTGTTTATCTTTACCGTGGCATGCTTTTCTGATATAATGATGCAGTCAAGGCGAGCTATCACGAAGGAGACTATGCGCATGCACCGGAGCATCATAAAAGACCGACCGCTTTTTGCTGCCGGACTGGGACTGATCTGTTTGGGTATCAGCATGCCATTCTTCGTTCCTGCCGAGAGCTTTCTGATCTTTCGGGATCTGAGCGAATGCCTGACCCGCGAGGAGTCGCTGTATTTACTGATCGCTGCCACAAAACTGCTTGCTCTCAATGTCATTCGCGCGCTTCCTCACTATCTGGGCGTCTTCTATGTCCTCGACGCGCTTGACTTCGGAAAGAACCGCAAGGCAAAGCTGCTATATCTGCCGTTAGCGGCACTTCTTATTCTCGTTGTATACCGGCTTATCGAGCTGCTTTACGGAATCGAGTACGATCTTGGTGTTCCCGCCGTGATCCTTGTTCTTTTTCTGGTTCTGTTAGCACTTGTTAATTTTGACATGGCTTCTCCCGTAAAAAAGGGGATCATGATCTTGTTTCTGCTTTGTACGGTCCAGTGTCTGGATGTTCTTCCGCTCACAAACGGCTACGGCTTCGGCCGGGGCGAGATCTCCGAGGCCATTAAGGATATCGCGGCATTTATGGGGACCGAGCAGCAGCTGAACTTCTTTGTCATGACTCTGATGAGCATCATGTTCGTTAATGTCGTTCTCTACACTTTTCTTGTCAGTGACGAGAATCGCATCCGGCTTGCTCACCTGAGAACGCAGCAGCAGGAGCAGGAGCTGATGAATATTCGGCTCGCAAGAAGCGAGGCACGCAGCCAGCTCGAGATCCGCGAACTGGTTCATGATCTCAAGACACCGCTTACTGCCGTCCAGACCATGATCAGCACGCTAGAACTCGGTGAAACAGAAGAAAACCGAAAGTATCTCTTTGTTAAGGCCGAAGATTCCGTAGACAGAATGAGTGATCTCATTTCCGAGTTTCTGAATGAGGCACATTTTTCTCCGGTCAGCGTCCAGGATATTATCCGCGACCTCAAGGCTCAGATCTCACCCATGGAATATGCGGCATATGTCGAATTTGAGCTTCCCGAGGAGCCCGTTATCGTTGAGGTCAACAAGATCCGTATTTCCCGCATGCTGGTCAACCTGATCGAAAATGCCTGGTACGCAACGGTCCCGGGAGATGGCCGGATCCTTATCCGCGCAGAAAAGCTTATTTTGGATGGTGCCCCTGTCCTACGGCTCAGCATCCGGGATAACGGACACGGCATGGACCCGAAAACATTGGAGCTCATCTTTGAGAGCGGCTTTTCCTCCCACGGATCAAGCGGGCTGGGGCTTAGCTTTGTTAAGAATGTTGTCGATACCCATGGCGGAAGGATCTCTGTCGAAAGCTCGCCCGGAAAGGGCTGCTGTTTTACCATCGACCTTCCCGCGGAGGAATAACCGAATGAATAATGAACTGAAAGTATTGTGCATCGATGACGATGAAGAGATCCGTGAGGCGCTGAGTGAAATGTGCCGCTCTCAGGGATGGCTCCCGCTTCCCGCGGAAAGCGTGGCCGAAGGACTTACGCTCTTCGATGAGCAGACGCCCGGCATCGTTCTTATCGACTATCATCTTCCTGACATAAACGGAATAGAAGGCGTACGGCAGCTTCGGCGCCGTTCCCGCCTGATCCCCATCATCGTCTTCACGATAGATGACGACCAAAGCATTGCCGACGCTTTCCTGCAGGCCGGCGCTAACGACTTTGCCTTAAAACCGATCCGCGCAGTCGATCTGATCAGCCGGATCCGTCTGCATATCCGGCTGATGGAAAGTGAGCGTCAGAACCTATACGGAGAATCAGGAAGAAAAAATATCTCACAGGCAACCGTTGCGCTTATCCGGAATTGCCTGAATAAGGCAGATCGGCCGCTTACCGTCAATGAGATCGCCCGTGAGGCGGGGATCGCCGAGCAGACAGCCTATCGCTATCTGCAGCATATGACCGGAGACGGGATCGTTGCCATGGAGCGCACCTACGGCAGTATCGGCAGGCCGAAGCAGACCTTCCGGCTGTCATGAAACAAGTCACAGGAGGATAGAGCAATAATGAAAGCCAAAGAAGAAACAGCCCTACGAAAAGCAGAACAGTTTTATGGATTATACCGTCAGGCGGAAGATGTCCCTCTGCGATTTTTGAATCTGTATAACGGACTCATGGCGCTTTGCGGCTCAAAAGAGGCGCGCGCCCGCATAAAAAGTGCGCTCGGCCTGACTTACCGCGGGCTCGGTCAGTTGTTCGATTACTGCCGGGAAGACGGCGAAACTGCCGGAAAAAGACCGGAAGAGGAACAGCTTGCCGTCATGGAGACCCTGCTTAAGGAAGCTCTTAACGCGCACAGCCGGTGAAAAACCGGTGAACAGAAAAAGGTGGTAGGGAAAAATCCCTGCCACCTTTCTTTTTGAAAAATCACGAAAGACGGCTTACGCATCGGCTTTCCGATCTTTCAGAACAAGGATATCGCTGTTATTTGATCACTTCGATCTTCACTACGCTCTGCAGTGTCTGATCCGGATACGCAACAGACGTGGTATCAATGCGATCTTCGTTATGGAAGATCGTAAGACCGGCAAGATCCGCCGCATCGATCTCCTCAGAATATCCGTCTTCGCAAATGACCTTGACACCGGCAACATCCGTATAGCCGCAGGCCGTCAGGGCATCACCGATGTTCAGCGCACCCTCATCCTTCGTCGCGGAAGCAGGCACATATACCAGCGTATCCTGACCAATGACAAAGTAAGCGCTGTTAAGGATCGCTTCGCCATAAGTCTGGCCCTTGCCGATAACATAAGCGCCGCGGTCCTTGGAATCCGTCAGGATCATATAGCGGTTCATAAAGTCATCGTAAGCTTGCGTTCCGGAAGCACCGTCAAGATAAGAAATGCATTTCACGGCATCGGTCTTCTCAAGCTCAAGGCCTTCGACCAGATCCTTAACGGCAATGCCGGACTGCACGGTCCCGCCGAACACAGAATACATATCGGCATCCATGTCCGCAATAGCCGTATTAAACACGGTGATCTTAGACACGCCGGAGGGTGCTTCGCTTTCCTTCGTCATGCCGGTAGGGACAATATAAAGGATATCATGCAGAGTATCGGAAGGATAGGCGATAGACGTGCAGTCTACGCGGCCATCATTGAAGAAGAGCTCAACATTTTCAAGCTCGGCCTTATCAATGGTCTCAAGATAACCGTCTGCGCAGATGAAGTCATAGGCTTCAGCGTCAGCCATCTCAAGGTCAGTGAACAGATCCTTGGCAACATAGCCATCCTCGCACATCACGATGATCGCTTCCGGACCGGCGAGAATATAGCCGAAATGATACGGGAACTGGCTCTTGGCAATACCGGTGCCGATCAAAAGACCTTCCGCATAATTCTTCTGCAGCTCCTCGGGAACATCCAGCGTCAGCCCCTGTTCCTTCAGCTTGCCGAAGTCCATTTCTTCGCCATACTCATAGAGGTCGGCAAAGGAAAGGATGTGAACTTTTTCTTCATCGGCAGGTGCCCACCAAAAGTTCTTTTCCACGAAGTCAGAAAGACTGTAGCCGTTCAGCCAGTAGGCATTGTAACGGGTCTCAAGAGGATCCTTGAATTCGTCTTTTCCGGCCGCAAGGGCATTGACGACATAAAGAGTTCCGGCTGTTGCGGTGCCGGAAGCTGCCGTCGTCGTTTCTTCCGTTTCCGTTGCTTCAGGCGTCGTCGCTTCCGTGGTCTTCTCTTCAGTCGTACCGGCAGCTGCTGTCGAGGTATCAGAGGTCGACTGGGCAGGCGTCTCGCCGCAGGCGGCAAGGCTGAGGATCATCGCTGCACACAGGATCAGTGCAAACAATTTTTTCATAATTAGTCTCCTTTCACTAAATGTGAGTCATTATTATCAGGGAAATTCCCTGTACGAAGCTGGTCCTTCATGATTTCTTCGAACATCTGCCTTAATCTCTAAAGAAATCATATATCAAAGAGGTCTCTTTTTCAATAACCTCGGCGATCTTTCCGTAACTGCGCCTAGCGCAGAGCTTATCGAAGGCCCAGATAGGACAGCACGAACTGCACGATATCCAGTTGATCCGACACGCGGCGCTGCATATCAAAGCCGCGGAAGGTCTCCACCGTAATGACCGGGATATTCAGTCCCCGGGTGACCTCGGCATTGATGCTGCCCGCCGGACCCGGACCGCTCTGGCTGTATTTATTGTGGCAGATCGTCCCGTCCTGTGTCGCAAACAGCAGGTCCAGATAGAGATCTTCCATACCGGTGAGCTCTGTAAAGATCAGTGTTGAGCCAAGGAAGTCCTGTTTATCGTTAAACATGATCGCCTCATGGAGATCGAGGACCTGATCCGGTTTTTTCTCGGCAATATCCTGATAGATGGCAGCCGCCACGCGCTCCGCTTCATTTCCTTCCGCATCTCCCGGAAAGCTTCGGTTAAGATCCTGCCGTTCAGAAACATAGCGGGTATAATTCCGCGCCCCCTTCACATTCGCCGGAGCTATAACATAGAGCTCTCCGCTGCGGATGCTGATCTCCTTTAACAAGGTCCCGGCATACCAGCCAGCACGTTCATCGCCGTGGATCCCGCTCACGATATAGAGCGTTTTTCCCGCTTCCGCGCCTTTGATGTGAGTGACCGCGACCGCAAGCTCTGTCCCCGGCAGCAGCGTATATTCGTCGCGTTCCACCGGATGATCCGCGGCAAACGCCTCACCGAAATCACTTAGCTTCACGCTTTCCGGCGTAATGTTCGGCTCCGGTTCCTTTGCACGGTTTCCGTCCGTAAGGATATTCTCTCCGTCAACAGTCACATAAAACCAACCTTCGGGAGCTGACAGACTTTCGGTCTCCGTCGGCGAAGCCGCCGTTCCGGTATTTTCTGTTGGGTCCGGATCCGAAGAGCCTGTCGGTGCTGCGGATCCGCTGCCGCAGGCGCACAGCGACAGCGCCAGTGACAGTGCAAGAGCAGCAGCAAATCTTTTCTTCATGCTTTACTCCTGCGGGGCGGAAAGGTATGCGCCGATCCCCTTGGTGACGATGTCCGTATAAGAAGGAAAATCGCCAAGGCAAATAACGCCGTCTTCCCCCATATAGCTGTTGCAGAATTCGTTTAATGCCGTCAGATGCCTTGCGCACCTGCCGCTTATGCTGAAGCCGCCTTCCGGATAATCCACCGTCAATGCGCCATAACCGGCAGCACGTTCATAAAACTTATCCGCACCATCCGTAACCAGTTCTCTGCTCGTTGCCCCATGCAGGCGTCCCTGCGAGGGATTAGCCGTCTCCATAAGAAGCGCCAGCGTTCCGGTATAGTCACCCAGTTCCCGGTGCGTCAGGCCGTGAAGATTTGTCGGAGAGGCCTCAACCGTAATCTTCATAACATCCTCTAACGACCACAGGGAAACCTGCGCCACCTCTATCGCGCGCTCATGCGCCACAATGGCATTGACCGTTGTATACTCCGGAGACGCCTCATGAAGATCCACGGTCATCGTTACATCGTGGTCCTTGATAAACTGCGTGATGCCGAAGGCGATCTGCTCTGTCAGCGTTCCGTCTTCCTTTCCGGGATAGGCACGGTTCAGATTTCGCATTTCGCTGCCGGAAAGCCTCTGTCCGCTGGTCGCATGAACATATACTTCACTGTCCGGCCACTGGTCCACCGGGTTGGTGGCACGAGAGCCGAAGCGGAAAGAGCGGGAGCCTCCCGCGGTCTCAATGGTAAACCGGGTCGGCGAAGCTTCCTGGGGATCCGTACAGCTGAACGCGCTGTTGTTGGCCCGCGGAATGACATACAGTATGCCTTCCGTCGGACGGCAGGACTCGATCAGGGCCACAGCGGAGATAAATCCGGAGGGTTCATTGGGATGCGTTCCTCCGAGGACCAGCATGCTGGCGCCGGGAACGCCGCTGTCGAGCGTATAGATCTCCGTATCGCCCGCAGTACCCTTAAGGGCCGGACAATAGTCACTGAGCATCTCCTGCTTTGTTACACCGGCTCCGGGATAAATGGGCTCCGCCTCAGACTGAGCCGAAAAGGAGATCCCCAGATAGGTCACCAAGCCGATGACTATGGCACATAGGATCAGGGCGCTCAAAACGTGCCTGGGTATTTTCTTCATCCATGACCTCCTATTTGAGCAGCAGCAGCCGCAGCAGAAGCGTGACCATCACAAGTGATGCATCGATCTGAAAGAACAGGCTGCCCTTCCCTTTTTTTCGAAACATATTGACAGCGATAAGAACCAGAAGGAACGCGGTAATTGCCAAATATACATATTTCAACATAGCGGTTTCTCCTCAGGTCAAAAAGCCGAGTGCGGTGGAATTCAGCATGCACAGCAGGCCGACCAGTACACAGACGGCAAACGGGATCATGCACTGCACCAAAACCGGCTTATACTTCTGTCCGACGATCTGAGCGGCATAGTTTCCGGCTAACGCGGTCGGAGGCATCAAGTCTCCGAGGCAGCAGAGGAAGCTCAGCATGCAGCACAAAACGATATCATTGTGGCTGCCGGACTGCAGGAAAACAAGCAGGAAAGGCACCCCCATGACCGATGCCGCGCCGTAGGAGCTGATAGCTCCGAAGCCGGGCATGATCGTGCAGGAAAAGATATAAAGCGCAACGGTCCCGAGAGAAAGACAGCTGACAACGATCCATCCTCTGGCCCCGACTAAGGTCAGGACCTGAATGAACATTCCGACGCCCATCAGCTTCCCGAGCACGGGGATGGTGGTCTCCATTGCCTTCAGGCTCTTTTCCCAGAAGTTAAAGCGTTTTCCCGTAAAGGTCCCCACGACTGCACAGATAAGGAAGATCAGGCAGGTTCCCAGCTGCGGGAAAGACGGAACGATCTTGCTGATGACAAGAAGCACCACAAGCAGGATAGTGGGAACGTAAAGCTTGAAGCCGTATTTCGCATATATCTCGGTGTTGAGGTGTCCCCTCAGCTGCTCGATATCCAGATGACGGCAATACTTAAGGCCAAGGAACAGAACCGTAAAGATCGCGCAGGGAAGCGTGACCAGAAAAAGCGGGCCTTCGAAGCCGATATACGGCATATCCACCCCGCCGGCAATCAGCATCGCGGGGATGTTGATGGGCGGTGCCGCCATTCCCATGATCGCGCCGATAGCAATGATCGCGCCGGTCTTGTTTTCCGGAATGCCGATGAGAAGCAGGACCGGAGCCACCAGAGCCCCCGCGGAAAGCACGGCGGCGGTAGAAGAACCGGTGATCATGCCGGGGAACATTACCATGATCATCAGCAGGATCAGCATCAGTGCCGGAGCCTTGTAAAAACTGGTGACGATCGCCGAGTTCAGTGCCTCCAGCGCGCCGGATTCCTGAACGACCGTCATAAACAGCATGGCTGTTGATATGATCAGCACCGTATCCACATAGGTGAAGGTGCCTTCGAACAGGTGACGCAGCGGTACGCCCTGCCCGCCCGTGAGGGCGCCGGCCACGGCGCCCAGGATCATGGACAGGCTGACCGGCAGTTTAAGCGCCAAATTGGCAAGCAAGAATACCGCCAGCATCACCAATAAGCAAATGAGTTCGATATCCAAGAGGAAAACTCCTTATTTAAACAGCTCGGTAAAGACCGACAGGATGTCCTTCGTCGCATAAATGAGCGTGATGGGAAGATTATTATCCTCGGCATACTTTGTAAACTTATAGTCAAAGTTCGCATCTTCCTTGAGCACGATATAGCTGGCCTTTGCCATGACCATGTCGGCATAGACATCGGACAGAGCTCCTCTGCGGGATGAACCGCCGATATGGCAGCAGATGACCTCAATATTCTTCTCCTCAATGGCCTTCATGACAGCCTGAGCACGAGCAGTCTCATCCGCCTCGGAAATGCCGGCAGCGCCAAGTCCCTTGGTGCTGGCTCCGACAGCGATGATCACCGTCTTGAAGGAAGCTACATCATTCGCCGTTGCAAGCGGATTGTAGGTGTAGTCTACACCGATACGCTTCATAACGGTATCCAGCATGGCCGCATCCGTGCTCTGGCCGAAGCTGGTCACCAAGACCGGTGCCGCATACAGGGATTTGTCGATCGTACCGACGGTAACGATGCTGTTCTCGCTGCTGGTCTTCATGTCGAAGTCAACGACCTTATCCGGATCATATTCGCTGTCCTTGGTCGGCTGAACGACTTCGGCTCCGGCCGTGGTGGAGACATCAGCTGTTGATTGAGCGGGTTCCTCTCCGCATGCCGCCAGGCTGAATGCCATCACGGCGGCAAGGATCAGACAGATTATTTTTTTCATTTATTTGACCTCCAAATGATTATTATGAATAAACGCTTAAGTGCGTTATTCCGCAACAGGTTTTAAATAGCCGCCCAGGCCTTTCCCCACGATCTCATCGTAGGTCCCGAGGCCTTCCATGCCTATGGCACGGTCGGGACGGGCCTGGCTGTAGGATTCCGCCAGATAGCGGATGCAGGTAATATGTCTCGCCACGCGTTCAACAAGAGGGTAGCCTGTCGGCGACACCTCAAAGTAATTCAGGCCGCGAACATATGCCTCGTAATAATTCGGTTCATTGCCGTCAATGATCAGCTCGTCATCCATCTTACCGTGAAGCGGTCCCATAGAAGGATTATAGGTCTCCATCAGGGTCATCATGGAAGAGGTGTTGTCTCCCAGGCTCCGATGAGAAAGGCCATAGGATTTGACTCCGGAATACTCCGCCCGCATGTTCAGGTTGTCAAAGGCCATCGACAGCGCCATATCCTGTGCGATCGACATCGCCCCTACATTGTCTGCCTTTTCATTGACCATTGTGCAGTCAAGATACAAAAACTCCGGCGAGCCTTCATGCATATCCATCGTCAGATTGACGTCCTCCTGACGGATCAGATTGTAAATGGCAGAGCAGGCAAGCTCTGTCAGCACGCCGTTCTCGTTGCCGAAATACAGACGGTTGATGTTTCGGATCTCGCAGCTCTCTGTTCCGACCAGTTTGCGGCCGGAGGAGTTTTCATAGTAGTTGCGGTCCGGCCACTGGATCACCGGGTTCGTCAGGCGGTTGCCCACCCGGAAAGTCCGGGTCGAGCCATCGTCCATCTTGATCAAAAACTTATCCTGCATTCCGTCAAGCGGTGAGGTATGCGTAAAGCCGCTCTTATTGGTCCAGGGAATCACAAAGACCCTTCCCTGCGTAACCTTAAGGTTCTCAATGATGCCGACTGCAGCAACAAGCCCGGCCGATTCATTGGGATGTGTTCCGCCGAGGATCAGAAACGTTCCGCCGTCAACACCGCTGTCAAAGACATAGATCTCGCTGTCTGCTTCGGTGCCTTTAAGCCCCGCACAATAATCAGATAATTTTCTGATCTCCGTCAGATTTTCATTTTCAGCAATCGTCTCCGGCTTGTGCATAGCCTTAAAATCCATTGCCGCAGGTATGGCAAACACCAGCATTACGGCAAGAATAAGCAAGTTTTTCCACAAATAAGCAAATTTTTTCATCGGCAGCTCCTCACTTAATATGGAAGGCCCGCAGCACGAAGATCACGAGCACAATGCCCAGAAGTGCCAGATCCTTTGCCGGACGCTTCTTGCAGAAGCTGTAGAAAAGCAGCAGACATAAGATCGTAATGATTATGTAATAGATGATCTGTATCATGTCCCGTCCTCCTTTACAGCACCAGGAACGACAAAGCGTCCCCGAAGAAGATCATGACGATGCCGGTGGCAAGGATCACCAGCGCCGGCAGCATGAGCGTCTTCATCAGATCCTTCCACCCGAACTCCGAAAGGGAGAGTTCGGTCCGGGTATGCTCGGCAAGTCCTCCGCGCAGCGCCAGAAAATAGGCAAGGCAAAGACCGGCAGCACAGCCTGTGACCGTGACCGTGTTCGCAAGCCAGCCGATCGGGAACACCGCATAAGTCGCCAAAAACGCCGGCAGCGGCACCGAGAAAAGCAGTCCCAACACCAAAATAGCCGCGGTCATGATCAGCATCACGACCGGGACCTGATACGGCAGGATGATCAGGCTGTACCAGCCTCGGACCCCGCTCATGGAGCTGACTTCGATGAAGCTCCCCAGAGCAAAGGTAAATGCCGCAGGTACGGCAGCGATCATCAGCCCTTCCGCAAAGGTATCCAGAAGGGCACGGATCCCCTTCGGAGAGGCCTTTGTAAAGCAGAGCGCCGCCGTTCCGACCGTGAAGGTGAGCGTCAGGCCTCCGATGTATACAAAGGAGGAAAGCAGTCCATCGACCAGCACTGCTGCCGAGACAAGCACAAATATCACCGTCTGCGCCGCAGGCAGGTGCGCCCCTTCCCGGCTGTCAAAGGCCAGTGATCTCTGATGGGAAAGAGCATACAGAAGAAATGCCGGCAGTCCCAGCACAAGGAGCGGAAGGAAAAAGCCGACGTACGGCGTAGGCAGCACACTGCCGGCTCCGTTAGCCGCTATGATAGCCGGAAGGCAGTTTGGCGGCAGGAT
>JAZRYN010000165.1:0-6517 GCA_045600745.1 Lachnospiraceae bacterium | reverse complement strand
CACCTCGCCGCTCACCCTGACCGAGGCCGGCGAATACTACGTCGCTCAGGCTGAAAAGATCGTGCAGATCGAGGAGGAGTGCAAACACCGCTTTGCCCAGATCCGCCGCACGAGGGCCCGGACCTTAAATATCGGCAGCTCCATGTTTTTCTGCACTTATCTTCTTCCGCAGCTGCTGCAGGGCTTTCAGGCCGAGCACCCGAATCTCACCCTGACCTTCACCGAAACGGAACCCGGAACGCAGGCAGAGCTGCTGCTGAGCGGCGGGCTCGATGCCGCGCTCGCCGTAGACCGGCCCGACCATCCGGAGATCGAGGTCGTTCCCTGGACAAGCGAAGAGATCGTTCTCGCCGTGCCTTCCCGCTATCAGATCAACCGCGAATTAAGCGATTATGCTTACGATTTCGATTCTTTTCTGAAAAGAGACCTCCCCGGCTGCCGTAAAAAGCCCGTCCCGCTCATCCGCTTTCTGAACGTGCCTTTTCTGCTTCTGAACGAGAAGAACGATATCAATGCCAGGACCCGGATGATCTGCGGGCGGGCAGGCTTTTCCCCGAAGGTCAAGCTCGTTCTTTCTCAGATGATGACCGCCTATTATCTGGTCTGTGAGGGGCAGGGCGTGACCCTGCTCCGCGATACCATCCCCGAATACGTTGCGCCCAATGACGATATCGTGTTCTATCAGCTGGACGATCCGCTTGCCCGCCGAAGCATTTATCTCTCCTATCCGAAAAAAAAGCTCCCGGAGATCCACCGGGAGCTGATCGACTATCTGATCGCCAGAGGAGACAGCGGCTGCCGCTCATAGCGGCATGTTTCCTTTTCGGTATTTAAGCGGCGTCACACCGACCTTTTCCCTGAACACCTTGGTGTAATAGCTGGTGTTATTGAAGCCGCAGCGCCCCGCGATCTCTGCCACGGAATATTCGGTGCCGGTAAGCAGCGGGATGCTTTGCGATATCCGGTAATCGATCACATGAGAAATGATCGACGTCCCGTAGGTCGCCTGAAAAATGCGGCAGCATTCCCCCCGGCTCAGATGCGCGACCGCCGCCAGATCACCGATCGTTATATTGTCCGAGAAGTGCTCATGGATATACTGCAGCATGGCATGCGCTTCATTTCGCTCTCGGATCTTCGGCTGCGTATGGGGCTGGTCAGCCAGAATGAGCAGCAGCTTCCATACGTGCAGCAGCTGCGCATAGGTCTCCAGCTCATACCCGAAGCCCTTTTCCTGGATCAGGTTAAACAGATACATGACCTGCTCCAGAAACAGGCGCTGCTCGGGTTCCTCCGCGGAAAGGGCGATGACCTGCATGTTCGGGTCGTTGCTGTAAGGCAGATAATACTTTTGCTCGATCACGCTTCCGTGAAACAGCGTCAGCAGAGACGGCTGGATATTCAGGCTCAGGAAGACGGCCGAATCCTCTCCCTTCGGCCTCGACATATGCGCGCAGTTGGAATTAATAAAAATTCCGTCTCCCGCGCGGAGCAGATAATCGTTTCCCATGCAGCTCATCACCATGGCGCCCTCGAGAATATACGAAAACTGCATTTCCTCATGCCAGTGCCAATCATTGAAGCCGCGCGGTTTATCCTTCAGATTTGTTTTGTGAACGACCAGCGGAAACTCATAAGACAGTTCAAACCTTGCCTTTTGATTCTCATCCACATAAAACATTGTTTTTTCTCCTATTGCGCAAGATATTTTTATTTTTTGAGTCGTATGTTATAGATGAAAAGCAAATTGCTTATTAATATATTAATAGAAAATTTACAAAATGTCCAGCAATTGAAAAGCACGAAATGCAAATAATGGTTTTTCCCCTTACGCGAAGAACCTTTTGAGATATCAAGAGAAAGGAGAATAGATATGTACAAAGTTGACATGAACAGCGATCTCGGTGAAAGCTTCGGTGCCTATAAGATCGGCATGGACGCCGAGATCCTGGAATTTGTCTCCTCTGCCAACGTTGCCTGCGGCTATCATGCGGGTGACCCGTTAGTTATGGAGGAAACCGTTGAAATTGCCAAAAAGGCAGGGGTCGCGGTAGGCGCTCATCCCGGCTATCCCGATCTCATGGGCTTCGGCCGCCGCAATATGGTCTGCTCCCCCAAGGAAGCCAAGGCCTATGTCAAGTATCAGCTCGGCGCTCTGCAGGCCTTTGCCCGTGCGCAGGGCATGACTCTTCAGCACTGCAAGCCGCACGGAGCGCTGTACAACATGGCTGCCAAGGATAAAGCACTTGCTGCTGCTATCGCCGAGGCTATTTATGACGTGGACAATCAGATCATTCTGCTCGGCCTTGCCAACAGTCTGATGATCGAGGCCGGCAAGGAGGCCGGACTCAGAGTCGCCAGCGAAGTCTTTGCCGACCGCGCCTATCAGGCAGACGGCACGTTAGTTCCCCGTAAGCTCCCCGGCGCCGTGATCCACGACACGGAGGAAGCCATTACCCGCACGATCCGCATGGTCAAGGAAGGCTGCGTCACCGCCATTACCGGCGAGGACGTCCCGCTTTCCGCCGATTCCATCTGCGTCCACGGTGATAATCCTTCCGCGCTTGCTTTCGTGAAAAACATCCGTGCCCGTCTGGAAGCCGAAGGCGTAACGATCGTTCCGATTTCCCAGATCGTTTGATCGGCGCCTCTCCCTATCCCGTTCATCTTTAAAAGGAGAAATATTATGAGCGAACCCAACACCAACCCCGAAGTCAGCAGCACAGGCAAACCGCCCGTCCCTGCCAAGAACGCCTCGATCATGCTGGGCGCCGCCCTGCTGATGGCGACCTCTGCCATCGGCCCCGGCTTCCTGACCCAGACCTCAAAATTCACTGCCACCTATCTGGCCTCCTTCGCGTTCGTCATCGTCCTCGTTATCATTATGGACGTGATCGCCCAGACCAACATCTGGTCCGTTATCGCCGCCTCCGGCCTGCGCGGCCCCGAGATCGCCAATAAGGTCCTTCCCGGACTCGGCGTTGTCCTTGTGGTTCTGGTCGTCATCGGCGGCCTTGCCTTCAATACCGGCAACGTCGGCGGCGTTGCCCTCGGTCTTGAATCGATCTTCGGCCTCAATCAGAAGATCGGCGCGCTCCTCGGCGGCCTGCTCGCCATCTGCATCTTCCTTTCCCGCGGCGGCAAAAAGGTCGTGGACAAGGTCGCTCAGATCGCCGGTCTGGTCATCATCGCCGTTATGCTCTACGTCTGCATCCGTTCGAAGCCTCCTGTAGGCGATGCTTTCGTTCACATCTTCACCCCCGAAGAGCCCCTTGACATGGTTCCCGCTATCCTGACCCTGCTCGGCGGCTCCTGCGGCGGCTACATCACCTTCTCCGGCGCCCACCGTCTGCTCGATGCCGGATACGGCGGAAGACTGGAAGACGTTTCCTATTTCCGCAGATCCGTCCGCACCGGTATCGCCGTTTCCGGCACCGTGCGTATCCTGCTGTTCCTGGCCGTCCTGGGCGTCTGCAGCCTGGCCGCCGGCAATGCCGCTGCGATCATTGCTGCCAAGAACCCCGCATCGGAAGCCTTCACGTTAGCCATCGGCAATACCGGACGTATCCTCTTCGGTATCGGCCTCTTCTCCGCCGGTATTACTTCCGTTATCGGCGCCGCCTACACTTCCGTTTCCTTCCTCGGCAGCATCAGCCGCTTCGTGAAGGAAAATGAACGCTGGTTCATCGTTGGCTTCATTGCCTTCTCCACCCTGATCATGGTTCTGGTCCCCGTCGGTGCCGATAAGATGGTCATTCTGGCCGGCGCTGTCAACGGTCTGATCCTTCCCATTTCCATGGTCTGCGTGCTGCTCGGCTCCCGCAACAAAAAGATCGTCGGCGCCTACAAGCACCCGATGGTGCTTACGATCCTCGGCTGGATCGTTGCCGCTATCGCCGCTTATATCGCCGTGACCGCGCTGCCGAACCTGGCCAACCTGTTCAAGTAATTACCGCGTGCCCCTTCTCCTTCCGGGGAAGGGGCTTTAAAAAAGGATGATGCTATGAAAAACGTACGTTTTTTACTGACGGGAGACACCTCCCTGACCGTAGAATTCGGTAATGAGATCAATGAGGCGATCAACCGCGATATCCGGGCATACAAGATCGCCCTTGAAAATGCCGGTATCCCCGGCATTGTGGAGACGGTTCCGACATATCGTTCACTGATGGTCCATTACGACCCCTCCGTGATCCCCTATGCTGCGGTGCGCGAGCGGCTCGAAAAGCTCCTTGACGAAATGGGAGAGATCGAGATCCCGCCGAGCCCCGTGCTGGAGATTCCCGTCCTTTACGGCGGAGAAATGGGGCCGGATCTTGCCTTCGTCGCGGAGAATGCCAGTATCAGTGAGGAAGAGGTGATCCGTGTTCACTCTTCTGCCGAATATCTCATTTACATGCTTGGCTTTACTCCCGGCTTTACCTACCTCGGCGGCATGAGCGAAAGCATCGCGACTCCCCGTCTTAAGCAGCCCAGGGTGAAGATCCCGGCTGGCTCCGTCGGAATTGCCGGCACACAGACCGGTGTTTATCCGATCGATTCTCCCGGCGGCTGGCAGCTCATCGGGCGGACTCCGGTCAAGATGTATGATCCGGACCGTGATACGCCTATCCTGCCCGAAGCCGGACAGTATATCAAATTCTTCCCGGTCACTCAGGATGAATATGATTCGATCCTGCGTGAGGTCGAAGCCGGAACCTACGTCGTGAAGACCCACGCAAGAAAGGAGGCCTGATATGAGCATCCGTGTTATTCAGCCCGGCGTGCAGACCACCGTACAGGACCTCGGCCGAATCGGCTATCAGCAGTTTGGGGTGCCCGTTGCCGGCGCCATGGATCCGCGCAGCATGAAGCTCGCCAACATCCTGCTTGACAATGATCCCGGAGAAGCCGTTCTCGAGATCACCGTAATGGGCCCTCAGCTTGCCTTTGACGAGGCGAACTGCATTGCTCTTACCGGCGGAGATCTCGGTGCGACCCTGGACGGCAAGCCCCTGCCCCGCTATCAGGCAGTCAGGGTCGAAGCCGGACAGACGCTTCGCTTCCTGGGGCTCAGGAACGGATGCCGTGCCTATCTTGCCTTTGCCGGAGGCTTAGACGTCGCTCCCGTTATGGGAAGCCGTTCCACCTACCTTAAGGCAAAGATCGGCGGCTTAAACGGCCGCAAGCTTGAAGCCGGCGACACTCTCTCCTTCCGTGCGCCGAAGCCTGTGCTCGATTTCATGGAACGTCGCCGCTGCGGGATCGACTTTGCGCCGCAGAAGCAGTATGACCTTCATGTCATCCCCGGCCCGCAGGATGATTATTTCACGGAGGAAGGACTGAAGACCTTCTTCACCGAGATCTACACCGTTAGTGCGGAATTTGACCGCATGGGCTGCCGCCTTGAGGGGGCCGTCGTAGAGCACAAGGACGGCGGTGACATCATCTCCGACGGTATTGCCTTTGGTGCGATACAGGTCCCGTCTGCCGGAAAGCCCATCATCATGGCCGCCGACCGTCAGACCACCGGCGGCTACACCAAGATCGCCACGGTCATCAGTGCCGACTTCCGCATTCTCGGTCAGTTAAAGGGAGGCGACAAGATCCATTTCGTCCCCGTCACCGTAGAACAGGCTCAGGACTGCATGAAGTTGGAACAGCAGTACTATCAAATGATCACGGACTTTATCGGTCGTGACAGAAATTTATAAGGAGGAACCTATGGCTTTTGATATTACCCCCTATATCAACATGAAACCTGCTGAAGTGAGACAGCTGATCCGCGAAGGCAAGATCGATTTCCCCACCTCCGGCATGTGCGCCGGCTACGCTCAGGCAAATTTAGTCATCCTTCCCCCGGATTATGCCGCGGATTTTGAGGAGTTTACCAAGCTCAATCCCTTCCCCTGCCCCGTGCTTGAGGTCATAAAAGGCAAGGAACCGTTGACTCATGCGATGGGTGAAGGCGCCAATATCTGCACCGACATTCCTCGCTACCGCATCTATGAAAACGGCGTCTTCGTCAAGGAAGTCACCGATGCCTCCGAATACTGGAAGGAAGGCTATGTCGGCTTCCTGATCGGCTGCTCCTTCTCGTTTGAAGAAGCCCTGATGCGTGAAGGCATCGAGATCCGTCATATTGCGCAGGGACGCAACGTTCCCATGTACAAGATGCCGGCCTTCCCGACCAAGCCCGCCGGTCCTTTCTCCGGCCCCATGGTCTGCTCCATGCGTCCGATGACGCCGGAAAACGCCTGGAAGGCTTATCAGATCACCTACAAGATGCCGAACGTGCACGGTGCGCCTATCCACATGGGCCCTGCCGAAGCCGTCGGTATCAAGGATGTCATGAAGCCGGATTACGGCGAAGCGGTCGATATCTATCCCGGCGAGATCCCGGTCTTCTGGCCCTGCGGCGTGACCCCCCAGGCCGCCGTGGAAAACGCTAAGCCGCCGCTGGTAATCACCCATTCTCCGGGTCATATGTTCATCACCGACATTAAGAACGCCGAGCTGAACGATTACCTGGAAGCAT
>JAZRYN010000164.1:0-2981 GCA_045600745.1 Lachnospiraceae bacterium | reverse complement strand
GTCCGGTCGTTGCTGCGGCGGTGATCCTCTATCCGGGCGCCGAGATCCTCGGGATCAATGACTCCAAGAAGCTCAGTGAAAAAAAGCGCGAAGAGCTTTATCCGGAGATCATGCGCCGCGCTATGGCCGTCGGCATCGGTCTTGTCAGCGCCGGCAGGATCGATAAGATCAATATTTTACAGGCAACCTATGAAGCCATGCGAAAGGCCGTCCGTCAGCTCTGCTTTTCCCCGGATGTTCTGCTTGTGGATGCGGTCACGATCCCCGAGCTTTCCGTAAAACAGGTCCCGATAATAAAGGGCGACGCCAAAAGCCTCTCGATCGGCGCAGCAAGCATTGTCGCTAAGGTGACGCGTGACCGCCTGATGCGTGAAATGGCGCTCATCTATCCGGAATACGGCTTTGAAGCGCACAAAGGCTACGGCACGGCAGCGCATATTGCCGCGCTTAAGGAATACGGTCCCTGCCCGATCCACCGCCGCAGCTTTATTACGCATTTTGTTAACTGACTGGATCATCCTGACCGTAACCCCCGGAAAGGTAAATTGAATAAACGAACTATCGGCGGCAGATATGAAAAAGCTGCCTGCATTTATCTGCAAAAAAAAGGCTACCGTCTTCGTGAGGCCAACTTCCGCATACGCAGCGGAGAGATCGACCTGATCATGGAAGACGGCAGCACGATCGTCTTTGTTGAAGTAAAGTACCGCAGAGGAAACGGATACGGAAGCGGAGAGGAGCACGTTGACAGGCGAAAGCAGAAGACGATCGCCGATGTGGCGGCTTACTATCTGCTTCGTCACGGCTTATGCGAATGCTATTGCCGCTTCGATGTAGTTTCCGTAAACGGAAAAGGCGAGATCAGACATTATGAAAATGCTTTTGAACGCCGTTAAGTTATTTGGAATTACGGGCAAGCAGAGCCTGCAGCCTTTCCGTAGGAGTAATGACCTTTGTTACGGCGACGTTGTGGTTCATGGTATCAATGATCTTGGCAAGATACACGGACAGATCCGCTTCGATATACCAGGGTCTGGTCAAAAGCTCAGGATCGCGGTAGACCAGGTTCGTGCAGACAAGATAATCAAAGTTTCCCCGGGCATAGGCTTCGTCAAAGTCCGCCAATCCTTCGGTGAAGAGCGGGAAGGTGGCCATCATGATCACCTTGCCGACCTTTTTCTTTTTCAGCTCAGCCGAAGCTTCCAGCATGCTTGTTCCGGTCGAAATAATATCATCGAGGATCAGAACGGTCTTGTTTTCCACATCGGGGCCCAGATATTCCAACGCGATAGCGGGATGATGTCCGTCAGAAAGCTTTTTCGTATAGTCTCTGCGCTTGTAGAACATTCCCATGCCGAGTCCCACGTTGTTGGCCAGAAAGATCGCCCGGCGCATCGCGCCTTCATGAGGGGAAATGATCACCATTTCGTCCTTGTTGAGATTAAGCCCGCCGAATTTCCGTTCTAACGCCTTTAACAGCTGGTAAACAGGGGAGTAATCATCAAAATCGTGGGTCGGGATGGCATTCATGACGCAGGCATCATGCGCATCGAAGGTAATGATATTGGCGACCCCCATATCCTTAAGCTCGTTCAGCGCAGCCGCACAGTCTAAGGATTCACGGTTCTCGCGCTTGTGCTGACGGCTCATGTACAAAAACGGCATGATCACGCTGACCCGATAAGCACTCGTCATTGCCGCAGCGATGATCCGTTTCAGGTCCTGAAAATGGTCGTCCGGAGAATAATAATGCGGCTCGCCGCTGATGGTAAAGGACATGGAGTTGTTGGTCACGTCGCTGATGATGTAAAGGTCGGAGCCACGGACCGAGGACAGAATTACGCCCTTGGCCTCGCCGGAACTGAAACGGGGGCAGCTCGCCTCGACAAGATAAGAATCCTTGTCATAATCACGGCCAAGAACAGAAGGATCCTGCTCGGCGTATTTGTTCAGGTAGGCGTGCCGCATTTCCACGATGGTCTTATCCGCTTTTTCAATAAGCGGGCGGCAGTTTTCCATGGCAATAATCTTAAGCGGAGCGATCAGATTGCGGTTTTTGAAGAAGAAAGCGGATTCTTTATTCATGAGAAATCCTTTCACATATGAAATCTGCTTAAAATCTTAGCACTTTCAGCTGGAAATGGCAAGGCAGATATGTTAAAATTAGACCGCTTGCGGGCAGAAAGGCAAAAGAGCATGAAAAAACATATCATATCGCAAGTTCTGCCCGGTTCGATCGGTGAGGAACTTGATATTCGCCGGGGGTACTCCGTCATAAGCATAGGCGGCAGGGAGATCGAAGATATCTTCGACTACAATTATTTCTGCGACTCCGACCACGTTGAGCTTCTGGTTGAAACCGAAGACGGCGAGGAGATCCTCTATGATATCGACAAGGATGAGGAGGAAGACCTCGGGCTGGTATTTGAGAACGGGTTAATGGATGAGTACCGCTCCTGCAGCAATAAATGCATTTTCTGCTTTATCGACCAAATGCCGCCGGGAATGCGGGAGACTCTTTATTTCAAGGATGATGATTCCCGACTGAGCTTTCTGCAAGGCAATTATATCACGCTGACAAATCTTTCGAAAAAGGATCTGGACCGGATAATTGCTTATCGTATGGAGCCGATCAACATTTCCGTCCATACCATGGATCCGTCGCTTCGCTGCCGGATGCTGAACAACCGTTTTGCCGGAGATGCCCTGAAAAAGATCGACGTTCTGTACGGGAACGGGATCACCATGAACGGACAGATCGTCTGCTGCCCGGACTGGAATGACGGAGAGGAGCTTCGGTCGACGATAGAGGCGCTCTCCCGTTACCTGCCGGTCATGCAGAGCGTATCCGTGGTTCCGGTCGGTCTGACCAAATACCGCAGCGGACTGACAAAGCTCCGTCCGTTTACGCCGGAAGAAGCCGGGCTGGTGATCGACATCGTCGAAGAATGGCAGCGCCAACTTTTTCCCCGGTACGGTCT
>JAZRYN010000163.1:0-4101 GCA_045600745.1 Lachnospiraceae bacterium | reverse complement strand
TTTACGCCTACCGCAAGAAAAAGGATATCTATTATTCTCTGAACCTTACCGATATCGTGGCCCTGCGCGGAGAAACGGTCTATTATTCCGACAAGTCGCTGATCGCTTCGCCGGAGCGTTATATGAGCTTTGAGCAGCGCTGCATCAAGCGCGCCGGCGATCTTTTCTTTTCACTGCTCGCGCTGATCGTGCTGAGCCCGCTGCTCCTGCTGACTTCGCTTGCCATTAAGCTTGAGGACGGCGGCCCGGTGTTTTACCGTCAGAAGCGCGTTACCTATGGCGGCCGCATCTTCGAGGTCTTAAAATTCCGCTCGATGCGTGCGGAGGACGGGGAAAAGCATGTGTCGGTCTCCAAGGACGATGACCGCATTACGAAGGTGGGACGCTTTATCCGGAAATTCAGGATCGATGAGATCCCTCAGCTGATCAATATTCTCAAAAGCGATATGAGCCTGGTGGGGCCCCGCCCCGAAATGGTTGAAAATGTTGAAAAATACACGGCGGAATACCCGGAGTTCGTTTACCGCGAGCGGGCCAAGGCCGGCCTCACCGGAATGGCGCAGATCTACGGAAAATACAATACCACGCCGAGAGACAAGCTCATGCTGGACCTTTCCTACATTGAACAGTTCAGCATTCTGCTGGACCTTAAGCTGATGTTCCGCACGGTGTTAGTGCTTTTCACTCCGGACGACAGCACGGAGGCCTTTGACGAAAGTCAGGAGGGAAAAAAAGACGGGACGGCAGCCGGCGGGAAAATGGCTTCCGGAGAGGAGATGGGCAATGAGTGAGCTTCTTTCGGTATCCGGCAGTATCGTGGCCTATCATGACCGGGATGAGATCCTGAACTGTCTGGACAGTCTGAAAAAACAGACGAAGGGCGTTTGCCTGAAGCTTTATGTTGTTGACAACGGTTCGGATGACGGGACGCCCTCTGCCGTGCGGGCCGCTTTTCCGGATGTCTGTGTGATCGAAAACGGCGCCAATCTCGGTTTCGGCGCGGGGCACAACAAGGTCCTTCCGCAGCTTTCTTCCCGTTATCATGTCATGATCAATCCCGATATATCGCTTGAGGAGGATACGGTTTCGGCCATGGCCGCCTACATGGAGGAGCATCCCGAGGTCGGAATGATGATGCCGGACGTCCGCGATCCCGACGGCAGCCGGCAGATCCTGCCCAAGCACGATCCGAACTGGTGGTATATGATCGCGGGCCGTTTTCTTCCGGCTGTGCGCAGAGCTTACTGCCGGGCGGGAGAAGCTATGGATGAGCCGACAGAGATCGAGTTCTGCTCCGGCTGCTTTATGATGATCAGGACGGAGCTTTTTCAAAAGCTTGGCGGCTTCGATGAGCGTTATTTTCTCTATATGGAGGATGCGGACCTGAGCCGCCGTGTCAGAAAACAGGCAAAGGTGGTCTTTTTTCCGGGGGCGCGCGCCGTGCATGCCTGGCACCATGACAGCGCAAAGAACAGCCGAGCGCTGAAGCTTCATCTTGCGTCGGCACGGAAGTATTTTGCCAAGTGGAGGAGGGACAGAGGATGAGCCGCGTCAGGATCCTTCTGGCTGCCTATAAGGGCAATGAATACGCCGCCGAGATGATCGATTCGATCCTGGCACAGGATACGGATGATTGGGAGCTGATATTGTCTGATGATGGAAATGATACGGAAGCGCTCCTTGCTTCTTATGCCGAACGCTATCCGGAGAAGATAAAGCTCCATCGCTCAGGCAGGCGCTTCGGCAGTGCGCAGAAGCATTTTCTCTATCTGATGGAGCAGTACGGAGACTCGGATTACCTCATGTTCTGCGATCAGGATGATATCTGGCATCCGGATAAGGTGAGAAAAACACGGGAAGCCATGCAAAGTGCGGAAAAAGAGGCGCTTTTGCCGGGGGCGGCGAATATACCGCCGATCCTGGTGCATACGGACCTGAAGGTGGTGGACGGAAAGCTGCAGCCGATAAATGAAAGCTTCATGCGCTATTCGCGTCTTGACGGAACCCGCCTGCGGCTGAACGAGCTGCTGATCCAGAACGTGGTCACGGGATGCACGCTGATGATCAACAGGCCGTTAACGGCACTTGCTCTGAAGGGCGCAGGGCAGGAAAGAATGCTGATGCACGACTGGTGGATCGCGCTCTGCGCGGCGGCCTTCGGCAAATGCGTCTTTCTTCCGGAGGCGACCATCGACTACCGGCAGCACGGCGACAACACCGTCGGGGCAAAGGATCCGTTGAGCCCGGCTTATCTCAGGAGCCGGCTCTCCGGTGGAAGCGTGAAAAAGGCGCTAAGGGACACTTCGGCGCAGGCGGAGGCTTTTTTTGCGATCTACGGGGACAGGCTTGACCGGGAGCAGAAGGAAATGGTAAAGGCCTTTGCGGAGCTTCCCGGAAAAAGCAAGCTGGCACGGCTCCGCACCTATTCGCGCTTCGGCTTCTGGAAGAAGGATCCGGGGCGCCGCATCGGACAGCTGATCTGGGGGTAGATGATGATCGTCGGGGTCGGAACGGATATCTGCGATATCAAACGTTTTGAAGATGAGAATAAGCGAAACGCTCTCTTGGCACGGTTTTATACGGAATGCGAAAAAACCTATATCGAAGGGCGCGGAAAGGGCGCTGCGGATTCGGCCGCCGCTATATTTGCGGCAAAGGAAGCCTGCGCAAAGGCTCTCGGGACAGGCTTCCGCGGCTTCGGACCTTCGGAGATCGAGGTGCTTCATGATGAGAACGGAAGGCCCCTGGCAAAGCTTACCGGAGAGGCGATGAGGTCAGCAAGGGAAAAGGGGATCAGCAGGATGCATCTTTCGCTGTCGCATGACGCCGGGACAGCCGTTGCCTTTGCTGTTGCGGAAGGGAGATAACGGTATGATCTCTTTGGGAGCTGATTCGGGAAAGAGACGCCCGGTCACCGGCGCCGATGAAAAAAACCGCCGGATATGGCTTGTCCGTAGACCTACCCGGACAGATGATGCGGTCTATATTGCGGGGATGATCCTTTTAGCCGCAGGACTGGGGTACATCCTGCTTCGGCGTTTTGACCCGTCAGCGGCAGACCGTCTGGACTGGCCTCTCCCCTGCGCTTTCTATACGTTCCTTCATGTTCCCTGCCTCGGCTGCGGGGGAACGAGGGCTCTCAAGGCGCTTGCGGACGGACGGCTCGGGCAGTCATTCCTGTATCATCCGCTGATTCCGGCTGCGGCGTTCGGAGCGCTGATCTGGATGAGCTCCCAGACGCTTGGCCGCATCAGCCGCGGCAGGCTCCGCATGCTGACCTTTAACGACGCCTACATCTATCTTCTGCTGGCGATCCTTTTGCTCCAGTGGATCGCCAAGCTGATCACCGGCTGGACGCCGTAACGGCAGCAGCCGGATATTTCCGAAAAGTATAGAAGAGGAACAAATGGATATCATCAGACAGTTGGCCGACGAGCTGGCCATTAAGGATTCTCAGGTCAAGGCGACCGTAGACCTTATCGACGGGGGCAATACCATTCCCTTTATTTCCCGCTACCGCAAGGAAGCAACAGGCGGCCTGACGGATGAAGTCCTTCGGACGTTAGATGAGCGTTTGACCTATCTCCGTGGGCTGGAGGAGCGGAAGAATGCCGTAATAAAGAGCATTACGGAGCAGGAGAAAATGACGCCGGAGCTTCTGGCAAGAATCGATGAGGCGAAGACGCTTGTTGCCGTGGAGGATCTGTACCGCCCGTATAAGCCGAAGCGCAGGACGAGGGCAACCGCAGCGAAGGAAAAAGGACTGGAGCCGCTTGCCCGGCAGATCCTCTCGCAGGATGTGCATGAGCCGTTAGAGAAGCTGGCCGCCGCTTATGTGAGCGAGGAGAAGGGAGTGGAGAACGTTTCGCAGGCTCTTGCCGGCGCCTCCGACATCCTTGCGGAGCAGGTCAGCGACGAGGCGTCTTACCGTTTTGCGATCAGGGACGCAACCGGAAAATACGGTATGCTGATCTCCGAAGCGAAGGAGGAGGACCCGGACGGTACCTACCAGATGTATGTTGGCTATACGGAAAATATTGCCAAGGCAGCCGGTCACCGCATCCTTGCCTTAAACCGCGGAGAAGCGGAGAAAAAGCTTTC
>JAZRYN010000162.1:0-11435 GCA_045600745.1 Lachnospiraceae bacterium | reverse complement strand
CGGGTTTAAGATGGCTCATCATACCGTCTAAGCAAAGTCTTGTCGAAGCATGAGCGCCGGTCCCGAAGGCCGTGCCCGGCTCGAGGCTTAGGAGCTTGAGCTCGCCGCTGTTAAGCCTTACCTTCGCCTCCTCCGGGATCTCGTTCCATACCGGCAGGATAAGCAGCCCGTCCGCTTCGATCGGGTGGAAATACTTTTTCCAGTTATCGCGCCATTCGCTTTCCGCTGTCCGGTCTTTTTCAAGGAGGGTCTCGCCGATCAGTCCCTCCTCCATAAGGCGGTCAAGGCGGCTTCCGACCTCCAGCTCGATCTGCCTGATCTCCTCCGGCGTGTATCGTCTGTCATGGATCGTATAGGAATCATCCGCATAATCTGCCGTCTGAGCCATTACGGCAGGGTCCGGATCAAGCACCGAATGAAGATAAAAACGTATCTTAAGGCACCCCTTCGGCACCGCCTCCTCCGGCTGCAGCTCCGGCGCCGGCTCCAGAAACAGCGCCGCCTTATCGGCGTCGCTGAGCGGATCAGCCACGATGATCTCAAGGCTGTCCAGTCCGAGGGAGGTCAAGGCGGAGGTGAGCCTTTCCTCATCCTCCTCTCTCCCCGTGATCGTATAGCGCAGCCATTCCATGATCGCTCCTTTGCTTAAAACGGCCTGCCTAAGCACAGCAGATGCCGGTTTTTCCGGGTAAGAAAAAGCCCCCGTCTTAGCCTTCCGGTAAAACGAGGAGCTTTTCTGCTTGCAGCCTTGCTGCGTTAACTCTTATGCAAGTTCGATCGTTCCGACAGGGCAGTTTCCTGCGCAGGCCCCGCACTCAATGCAGGTATCGGGATTGATTTCGTACTTGCCGTCACCTTCGCTGATCGCACCAACCGGGCAGTTGCCCGCGCAGGCGCCGCACATAATGCAGGCATCACCGATTTTATAAGCCATAATCACTCCTCCTTAAATGTTACCGAGAGTAAACAATTTCTTGTTCCGATTCATTCTATCAGTATTATTTTCAGATTGCAAGAGGCATTTTCAATCTTTTTTCAATTCTGATAATCATTGCGGTAGCCGAGAGTGATCTTCAGGGTGACCTCCTTGTAGGCGCCCCTCTCTAACCGCATGACCGTCAGTTCGACCTCTGTTCCGCCGCTGTAATACTGCATCTCCTCGACCAGCGAATCATAGCTCGTGATCCTGGCCCCGTTAAAAGCGGTGATCACGTCGTAGGCAAGCAGACCGCCCTTTTCCGCCGGCGTATCCGAACCGACCTCGTACACATAGGCGCCGTTCGGGATGCCCGTCGCTTCCATATAGCCGGAAGAAAGATTCTTGAAGGTCGCGCCGAGATACGGATAATCCTCATCGGAGACCGCGGTCCGGGGCTGCATCAGGGACAGCTCCTCCATGATATCCTTTACGCTTGAAATCGGGATAGCAAAGCCAACACCTTCAACATCGGTCTCCGAGTATTTGGCATTGTTGATGCCGATCAGCTCACCGTTGGCATTCAGAAGTGCGCCGCCGGAATTGCCGGGGTTGATCGCCGCACTGGTCTGCAGCAGATACATTTTGGTGTTGTCCTCGAAGGTGACCTCCCTGTTAAGGGCGCTGACTACGCCCGTCGTTACGGACTGGCCCCACCCGAGCGCATTGCCGATGGCGATGACCCCCTGGCCGAGCTTTAAGGTGTCTGATTCGCCGATCCTGACCACCTTGATACTGTCGATCGTACTTTTTTTCAGGCCGTCAAGCTTGACGCCGAGTACGGCAAGATCATTGTCCTTATCCGTTCCCTTGACATACGTTTCCGCCGACTCTTCATCGCAGAAGCGGACCTCGATGGTCTGGGAATCCTCGATCACATGGTAGTTCGTCACGACCCAAAGCTCATTTCCGTCGTCACCGATAATGATGCCGCTGCCGGCTCCCTGCGTCGTATACTGCCTGTTTCCTCCCCAGTAGCTGTCATAAGAGACTACGCCTGTCACGGTAATGGATACAACAGAGGGAAGCGTTTTCTCAACGATATCGGAAACATCGGAAAGCATAACGCCTGTCTGACCGCTTACCGCTGCCGTATCGATCACGGGAACATCGTCATGCGAAAGCGTGACCGTTTCACTCTCTTCCGTTGCCTTCCGGGTCTCATCGGCTGCACTTTCCGTCCGCTCTTCCGTCGCCTTCTGGGTCTCGTCATTTGTCTCAGGCTGTTTGCTGCTTCCGGAGCGGCCATCCTCATTCTTTGCTTCCAGACTGGCGACCTGGTTCTTTAATCCCTCTATCGTCTGTCCGATCGTTCCTGCTGCATAGCCCGCGGCACTGACAAGAAGAGCTATCGCCAGTACGGCAGCCGTCAGCCGAAGTCCTTTCTTCCTGCGCTGCTTTTTGGCAGTAAGTTCGGCTTGCGCCGCGTCTTCCGCCTCCTTTTTCTCCCGGCGAATGCTTTCCTCCGTTCTCTGCTGCTCCTTAAGACGCTCTTCCTCTGCCCTTCTGAAGGCCTCTTCTCTGGCGCAGGCAAGGCGCTCCTCTTCGGCCGCTTCCTGCTCGTCTCCCGCTGCTTTGGCCTCTTCTATGGCTCTTGCTGCTTCTTCCTCCGGTGTTTTCGGGGCCGGCTCGGTCTTATTTTCTTCGTTGTCATTTAAGCTGTGATCGTCTTCGTTCATGCTGTTACCTCTTCTTGTTTGATCAGGCAAAATACCCGCATACTTTCCTAACTACGAAGGGAAGTATAGCGGGTATTTGTGAGAAAACTGTGATAAATCTGTTCAAAAATTGTTAAATCAGTTCAGCTTGGCCCGCTGAACGGCAACCGCCTGCTCCATATAAACATTGATCCGGTCAACACCGGCGGACGGAGCATAATCGGTATTTCCGTACAGGAAGCTGTGAAGCTGTTTCACATTTGCCTTCATATCGTTCGGATAGATCATCGAGGTATCGACCGGGAAGGTGATCCGGTCAAACGGATAGCCCGATGTTTCCGTAATGCGGTACTTGAAGGCATCCTTTGCCAGACTGAGGACCTCCATCTTCTCAAAGCTGATACGCACATTGTCCAGAACCGCATCGATGATCGCGTAGAGCTGGCTCAGCTTCATGGTCTGCGCCTTCTGAAGGATCAGGTCGATGATCTTCCGCTGCCGTTCCGTACGGCCGTAATCATCACCGACGCCCTTACGGATACGGGCAACCGCAAGCGCCTGACCGCCGTTCAGATGGTAGGTCCCCTCCTCGGCAGGAAGCCCCTTGACCGTATAGTCGCGGTGTGTGGCGACCTGGGTCTCGTATACATACCAGCCCATCTGTTCGGCCTCTGTCGCGGTCAGATACATGTCGATTCCATCCAGCGCATCCACCACATCGGCGACCGCCGTCCAGTTCACCACCACATAATCATCGATCTTCAGGTCAAAGTTGCGGTCCAGAGCCTCGACTGTCGACTGAACGCCATATCTTGCATAGGCATCGGTGATCTTGACCAGATCGCCGTCTGTCTGCGGCTGAAAGGCCGAATCACGGAAGACCGAGCAGAGCTTTACCTCTTTGGTCTCGTTGTTCAGCGAGACCAGAATGACCACATCGCCCTGGGTCCATCGCTCGAGCGTATCATCATCGCGGGCATCAACGCCGAAAATGGCAAAGGTGGAAAAGCCGGTGTGGGAATAATCCGGAACATCCGGAAGCGATTCCTGTTCGGTATCGTCTGTTTCATCGGGCAGGGTAAAATAATGGATCTCCGTGCTTCCGTCTGCCCCTTCGATGACAAAGGACGCACTTCCCGGATCCGAAATTTCGGAATCTGATTCTCCCGGTGCATTCGTGGAGATCTTAATTCGGTCCATCGCATTGGTAACAAAATTTATGCCCCAAAGTCCGGCACACATAACAACAAGAAGAAGACTTTCCAGCACCAGGCCGATGATCTTTCTCTTCTTTTTTTTCTTATATTGCTTCATCCGCTTAAGATGCTCTCTGTGGGCAACGCGCTCGGCCGTACCTTGATCCAGTTCGGTCTGCGCTTTTTTCTCT
Organism: Lachnospiraceae bacterium; assembly: GCA_045600745.1. Lineage (GTDB taxonomy): Bacteria > Bacillota > Clostridia > Lachnospirales > Lachnospiraceae > UBA6987. The sequence continues at coordinate 7,414 of JAZRYN010000162.1, read as the reverse complement.
GCCCGCATGGAATCCGTCAGCAAGATGTCTTCATCTCTGTTTGCCATATTGAAACCTCCGGAGTTCCGATTATACCGTATTATCGCTAAAGCTTCAAGCCCGGATAATAAGATAAGGACGAAATAAAGACCAAAGAATTATTGCGGGCGGCGTCCGCTGCAGAGATAAACGAGCGCAAGCAGGCCGGGGCCGCAGTGAGCGCCGATCACCACGCCCAGGCTGACGATATTTATTTTTCCGACCGAAGGATACGCCCTGCGGATCTCTTCTCTGACCGATTCGGCATCCGCACGGCAGTCTGCCTGCAGAATGTCGATTTCCAGACCATCAGGGTCCGTCAGGCTTAGATCATGAAGCACGGCGTCCGTAAGCGAGCGCAGCGCCGCCTTGCGTCCGTGAGCCTTCTGCACCACGTCAAGCGTTCCCTCGTCGGGAACATAAAGAACCGGTTTGATGCTCAAAAGCGTACCAAGAAGAGCGGTGCTGTTCGAGACACGTCCGCCGCGTTTCAGATAATTCAGATCGTCAACGGTAAAGCGGTGCGCGATCTTGAGCTTATTGGCCTCCCCCCATTCGATAACCTTTTGAAAGCTCTCACCGCTTTCTTTCAGGCGAACGATGTTTTTTACAAGAAGACCAAGGCCGCCGGAAATGCAGCGGGTATCCATGATATAGAGAGTCCTGTCCGGATACTTGCTTCTTATTTTCTCTGCCGCATGCCGGGCATGCTCAAAAGAAGCCGACATTTTTTCCGACATATCCAGATAAAGAACATCTTTCCCGCTTTCCAAAAGCGTACGGAAGAATCCATAATAATTCTGTTCACTGATCATCGAGGTCTGCAGGAAAGCGCCGCCGCGCATTTTTTTGTAGATCTCTTCGCGGCTGCTCTCCCGGCAGTCGTCCTCCTCGACAGTGTCATTGATCGTATAAGTATAGCGGATAAACGGGATCTGATGCTGATCCAGATATTCGCGGGGCAGATCGGAAGTGGATGCTGTTGCAACAATATAATCCTGCATAGAGCCCTCCCTAAGCGGTAAAATACGCGTCGCATCATATCACAGAAGGGAGAAGTTTTCAAGCGCAGGCAGACGCGTCCCCTGAGGCTATTATTACCGAAAAACAGCATTTTTCATTAAAATTCACGTGTCTTCTGCAGAAGAAAGGCTGATCATGTTCGTAAAAATGCGCTTATAAGGCTCCTCAGCTCGGCAAGAAGCTCCAGATGGACATTGAGCGGAAGTGCATCAACGCTCTCCTCGGCAAGCTTTGTGCAGCCGTCAGCCCCGCCGGAGGCGATCACTGCCCGAAGGACCCTCTGCTCCATTTCCGGAGCTGGCAAAAGATCGCTGCCGCCGATCATCGAGAGAAAGGCAGCCATGCCCATTCCCCACCAGTTTGAAACGCCGGACGCAAGAGTAATATCGGCCGTCAGGTCGGCACAGATCTTTCTTCCGTGCGGCACTCTTTCCTCGATCAGCGGCCGCAGGCTTCCCATGCCCAGCTCGTTGCCTCCGTCTCCGACGGAAATAACCACCGCATGATTGCGGCGGGCGGCCTCTATCGCCGAATCCGAATCGGAGACCATATCATCGATCACACGGCCGCGCATATTATAGAAATGTCCGTCAGAGGCTTTTCCCGGTCGCTCAAGGGTGATCAAATGCGTGGGCTTATATGTCTCTAACAGCTTCTCAAAAAATGTCTGCTGTCCGCTGTCGGGAATTTTCCGCGGCACCGCTTTGCAGCCCCGGGCAAGGAATGCTGCCTTAAGCTGCGCCAGAGAAAAGCGGTCCGTAAGCGGAATGACGTCAGCCTTCGACTGTTCCAGAGCCCAAGCAAGATCGGCTGTTCCGGATGGACCGTCTGTCTCGCCGACGGCCTGTCCTTCGGAGGTCCGTACCGGGTAGCCGGTAAGGATAACAGCACGATCAACGTCTTTCAGGGTATCGTACAGTGCCTCAACAGGATTATCAACACCGCCTGTCAGAAGACCCCGCCCACCGGGGTCTTTCTGCAGCGCCCTGCTGATAAGGGCAAGCCGCTGCTTCAGCTCCATCTCTGTTTTTTTCGGCAGCTCTTTATTTATCATTTGCAACCTCCTGCCGCTGATGATCCACACGGCTTATTTCCTGCGTCATTCTTCATCATTGTCCGGTATCCGCCGTGCAGTCTCTGCGGGTACCGCTTCCCTTTCGGCATTTTCCGCGGCGCTTCCCCGCTATTCCGCCTCGATCTCCTTGATGATGCATTCATTTCCCTGCAGAAGCCAGGTCTCGTCTAAATGGCAATAAGGACATTTCCTTCCGTATTTGACCGTTTCATAGGTCTTACGGCAGTTATCGCACCAGGTCACCGCAGGAATCGTTTCCATCACAAGGGTGCAGTCTTTAAGGATCGCATTCTTTTTCTTAAAATACTCCCAGGCGTCCGTAAAAAGCGCTGTTACGATACCGGATACCTCCCCTACCTGAAGCGTAACGCGGGCGATCTTTGTCAGCTTCTTCTGCGCCGCCATTTCATCCAGTGTCTTTGCCAGATGCACGACGATCCCCATTTCATGCATGAGAAGCCTCCCGTCCGCACTGCCATGCGGCAAGCCTTTCCCGAAGCCACTCCTCAAAAGCCGGCATGCCCTCACCGGTCTTTGCCGAAAGCGGAAAGATGCGGATCGCCGGATTCAGCTTCTCCGCCCTCTCTGTGCAGCGCGAAAGATCAAAGGAAAAATAAGGCAGCGCATCGGTTTTTGAAATGACCAGGGCGTCGCTTTTTTCAAACATGAGCGGATATTTTAACGGCTTATCATCGCCCTCGGGGACCGAGAGGATCATCACATCGAGGCCGGCGCCGGTGTCGTATTCCGCCGGGCAGATGAGGTTGCCGACATTCTCAAGAAAGATAAGCTCCGCACGGCTGTCATCAAGTGCCTCTAATGCGCGCCCCGTCATCCCCGCATCCATGTGGCACATGCCGTCCGTATGTACCTGGACAGCCTTTGCCCCCAGCGCTTCGATGCACTCGGCATCGACCGCCGAGGCGATATCCGCCTCCATGACCGCGATCCGGATATCCGGCATATCCCGGATCAGTCCGGCAAGCAGCGTTGTCTTTCCGGAACCGGGTGCACTCATCAGATTCACCATCAGCTTTCCGTCCGCCTTCATTTTTTGTCTCAGAAGCTCGGCGTCGCGGTCATTTGACTGCGTCACCGAAGCACCGACCTCAATGATCTTCACGGTCTGATCTCCTTTCTCTGACTTCGTCCGCCAGATATGCGGCAAGCGCATCCAAGCCCTCTCCGCTTACGGCACTGACCGGAAAAATCCGGATAGCGGGATTCAGCCTTATTGCCCGCTCCGATGCCGCCTTCAGATCAAAGTCAAATATCGGCGCCGTATCGAGTTTATTCACGATCATAACATCGCTGACCGAAAACATAAGAGGATATTTTAACGGCTTATCGTCGCCCTCCGGTACCGAAAGGATCATCATCCGCAGGTCGGCGCCGATGTCAAATTCCGCTGGGCAGACAAGATTTCCGACATTTTCGAGAAAGATCAGATCCAGTCCCTCCGTATCCAAAGCCTCTAGCCCGCGCCTGGTCATGTCCGCATCCATGTGGCACAGGCCCGCCGTATGGATCTGAATGACGCGCACGCCGGCTTCAGCAACGGCTCCGGCGTCCACATCCGAATCAACATCAGCCTCCATAACGCCGATGCGGAACTGCGGTCTCAGGCGGCTGATCAGCTGAAGAAGGACTGAGGTTTTTCCTGCTCCCGGCGAGCCCATCAGATCGACCAGGACCGTACCCTGACGGTGCAGTCTTTCCCGGTTCAGTCTTGCTGCCGCTTCATTATCGGCTAAGACGGCTTCCTTTGTTTCAATGATGCGAAATGCTTCCATTGATTCCTCCGATGACTGCGGCTCGTCCGATCTATGCGGACCCCGCGGGCGTGCCGAAACACACCTCTACATAACGGTAAAGAGGCAGCCGGCATTTCTGCCGGCCGTCTCTTTATCTCAGCGTCTTTCCGCGCTCTTATCAGTACATACCGCCCATATCGGGGGCAGCGGGAGCCGCCGGAGCCGGTTCCTTGATGGTTGCCACCACGCTTTCCGTAGTCAGGAAGCTGGAGGCCACGCTGGACGCATTTTCAAGGGGGGAGCGGGTGACCTTGGCCGGATCCAGAATGCCGGACTTGATCATGTCGACGTATCCGTCGTTAAGCGCATCGTAGCCGATACCCGTCTTGGCTTCCTTCACCTTGTTCACCACAACAGAGCCTTCCTCGCCGGCATTGCTGGCAATGTGGAACAGAGGAGCTTCCAATGCCTTTAACACGATCTCCGCGCCGGTCTTCTCGTCGCCGGTAAGGGTCTTGACCAGAGCTTCGACCTTCTTCGCCGCTTCGATGTAGGCGGTGCCGCCGCCGGCAACGATGCCTTCTTCAACCGCTGCACGGGTGGCGTTCAGGGCATCCTCCATGCGGTATTTGTATTCCTTCATCTCGGTTTCGGTCGCTGCGCCGACGCGGATCACCGCAACGCCGCCGGCAAGCTTGGCCAGACGCTCCTGCAGCTTTTCCTTATCGTATTCCGATTTGGTTTCGGCGATCTGGCTGCGGATCTGTCCGATACGGGCATCCAAAGCCGCCTTATCCCCAAGGCCATCCACGATGATGGTGTTTTCCTTGTTGACCTTGATGGATTTTGCATGGCCGAGCATGCTCAGATCGGCGTCCTTAAGCTCGTAGCCGAGTTCGGAGCTGATCACGGTCCCGCCGGTCAGAATGGCGATATCCTGCAGCATTTCCTTGCGGCGGTCGCCGTAACCGGGAGCCTTCACGCCAACCACGTTGAACGTGCCGCGCAGCTTGTTCAGGATCAGGGTCGTCAGGGCTTCGCCTTCAATATCCTCCGCAATAATAAGGAGCTTTGCCCCGGACTGGACCAGCTTTTCCAGAATGGGCAGGATCTCCTGGATATTGGAGATCTTCTTATCGGTGATCAGGATGTAGGGATCATCCAGCACCGCTTCCATCTTCTCCATATCGGTGCACATATAAGCGGAAATATAACCGCGGTCGAACTGCATGCCTTCCACAACGTCCAGTTCCGTCTTCATGGTCTTGGATTCCTCGATCGTGATAACGCCGTCCTTGCTGACGCGTTCCATGGCATCCGCAACCATCGTGCCGACGTTATCATCGCTGGCGGAAATGGCCGCGACTCTGGCGATCTGATCCTTGCCGGAAATGGGACTGCTCATGGCCTTAATGGCGTCAACAGCCGCTTCGGAAGCCTTCTTCATGCCCTTTCTCAGGACCATGGGGTTGGCGCCGGCGGCAAGGTTCTTCATTCCCGCATTGATCATCGCCTGAGCTAACACGGTTGCCGTCGTGGTGCCGTCGCCGGCCACATCATTGGTCTTGGGGGCGACTTCCCGGATCAGCTGAGCGCCCATGTTCTCAAAAGCATCCTTAAGTTCGATCTCTTTGGCAATCGTCACGCCGTCATTCGTGATCGTCGGTGCGCCGAAGGATTTATCCAGAACAACGTTGCGTCCCTTCGGTCCGAGGGTCACGCGAACGGTATCCGCGAGCTGGTTGACACCGGATTCCAGTGCTGTACGGGCATCAGCCCCGAATTTGATTTCTTTTGCCATATCTTAACGCCTCCTTATTTTACGATAGCCAGAATGTCGCCCTGTTTGACGACCACATATTCTTCACCGTCAAGCTTCACTTCGGTGCCGGCGTATTTGCTGTAGATGACCTGATCGCCGACGGACACTTCCATCTTGACCGGCTTCCCGTCCTTGTCCGTCGTGCCGGGGCCGACAGCCAGCACTTCCGCCTGCTGCGGTTTTTCTTTCGCGGCGTTCGGAAGAACGATCCCGCTCTTTGTGGTCTCTTCGGCTTCAATCTGTTTCAGAACGACTCTGTCGCCCAAAGGAACTAACTTCATGCTTTTATCCTCCTAAAAATCTCTTGGACCTTGAATTGTTAGCACTCTCTTTTCCTGAGTGCCAATGATATTATAACTGCTCCTTTGCAAAATGCAAGCCCCTTGATAAACTTTTTTATAAAGTTTTCGTAAAAGCCTGATCCCGGTTTTTCTGCTCGGCTTCTCACCCTCTTTTCCCCTCAAAAATAGAAAAAGGCAGAAAAAAGCATGATCTTTTCTCTTTGACGCCTCCCGCCCGCTGTGCTACAATTCAAACAGGATCCTGCCGATCGTTTTCCCGGACGAAGACCCGTGACCCCCTTAATCGCCTGTTCTCAGCCTTTTCCCCGGGGCTTTGCATCGGGCTCATCAGCGAAAGCCCCGATAGCTGCGCTGACAGCCTTTCAAAAAGAAGTAAAGATTTTTAAGGCATTTACAAAATGCAGTCATACAAAATACAACATGCCTTGCTCTGCATCCCGGAGAGGCTGTGAATCATTTCCGAGAAATAACCGCTCGGCATCGATCAGGAGGTATTCCCATGCGACTTTGCTACAATGAAGCCACGACTCTGAAAAGCGCTTCCTTAGAAGATGATCTTAAATTCTGTGCCGCCGCCGGCTTTCATGACATGGAGCTGCGCCAGGAAAAGCTGATGGCCTTCCTCGAGCGCGGGAACAGCATCCGCGAGGTGAAGGAGCTCTACGAGCGCTATGAAATGAGAGCTGCCTGCCTGAATGCACTGGCCGGTTTTTCCTTCCGCCACGGCCAGGACATGCGCAACCTGCGCCAGCTCTGCGACATGTACTGCGCACTCCTTAGGGACCTCGGCTGCCGGAATCTGGAGCTCATCGCCGCGACCGATCTTCCGGACGCCTCGGAAGCACAGATCCATGATGAGACCGTCCGTGCGCTCTCCATTCTCGGCGACATCGCCGCAAAGTACGATGTCCGCCTGGCTCTTGAATACATGGGACTCCCGAACCACACCGTAAAAAGCTTCAAACAGGCCCTTGAGATCATCCGCGACTGCGCAAAGCCCAATGTCGGCCTCTTGCTCGACACCTGGCATCATCACATGAGCGGTTCGGCTGCCGATGAGATCCTGGGCTCCTCAAAGGACGAGATCTTCGTGGTCCACATCTCCGATGCAGCTGCGGCTGTCCCCTTCAGCGCCCCCCGTACCGCCTGTTACATGCCCGGTGAAGGGATCATCCCAAACACCGCCATCCTGCAGGCGCTGCAGAAGATCGGCTACGATGACTTCGTTTCGGTCGAGGTATTTGATCCCGCCTTAGAGACGCTGCCCCCGGAAGAAGTAATCCAGCTATCCTACCGAAAAACGGCGGACGTCCTCGCCGCCGCAGGAGTACTGGGATAAGGCTCGCACAGCCGGCTGCCGCACCGGTATAGACCGGCTGAAAGATTTTACTTTACTTTTTCGTCCGAATTCATTTATAAT
>JAZRYN010000161.1:0-2129 GCA_045600745.1 Lachnospiraceae bacterium | reverse complement strand
GCAGGCATATCCGCCGCCTGTCTTCTTTTTCGGGATCACGACGCAGTCTATGCCGCTCTCCTTTGCTTTTCTTATCGCTTCCTGTATCGCCCCGGAATCGCTCGCCGTATTGGGATCCGGCATAATATAATCGGTCATTCGGTATTCCTTTCCCGTTATGATGTTTTCCTCTGACAGTATGATCATTATACCACAGTTCCCGCATGGCTGCAACTGTTTTCGCAAAACTTTGTGCGTCAGCTCCGCTCGATCCGCCGGTTCTCATCAGTTAAGGCAGAGCCGCGCAAATCAGGAATACAGCTGCGACAGCTGATACCGGAGCATTCAGCCGCCCGCTCGTTGTCGGAACGGTACTTTACCGTATTTCCCGGCGATCATGCTTTCCGGTACTTCGACCGTCCATTATCCGTCCTTAACCGGCTGACGGGGCGCTTCCCGGTGTCATGATCATGGTAAAATAGCAGGCATATCAAGGGTTTACGACCTCCGGTATGCCTGCTTTTTTCATATCCTGACGCAGTTTGTACTTGTTTGTCACTTTATTTCTCAGTCTGTACTTATATTGCGTAAATGCCTGTGCGCACGATTCCTTTTGCTTCTCCTGCTTGGTATAGTGGAAGTACCGAAACGTAAAGGAGGAGCGTATTCCATGGAAAACAGGCTTGCGCAGAAAATTTCCTGTTTGTAAACAATTTATGAGTTCTCCGAAACCTGTTGACAGATGTAAACACAATATGCTATAATATGATTACAACCGTAGACAGAAAGGCGGGATTCATATGAACGAACAGAGCATCAACCTTACTTCGGCAGAGTGGCGGGTCATGGAATGCCTTTGGGAACAATCTCCCCTCACCGGACGCGAAATAACGGAACGGATGCAGGCGCGCTGCAAATGGAACCGCAGTACAACGCTGACGCTCCTGAGCCGTCTGGAAGCAAAGGGAGCGGTAGCCGGAGATCCCGATAACGGGAAGAAAGCCTTCTCTCCGCTCATCTGCCGGGAGGACGCCGCTTTGCAGGAAACAGAGGATTTCCTTGAAAGAGTATATAAGGGCAGTCTGAGTCTGATGGTGACTTCCATGACGCGCAGACAGGCGCTCTCTCAGAAGGAGATCGACGAGCTGTATGCGATCCTGAAAGAAATGGAGGCGAAAGGGGAATGACTGAATGGATCATCTCTTCCTCCGTTCTGATCGTGATCGTGATCGCTCTGCGCTTCCTTCTGAAAGGGAAGATCAGTCTGCGTCTGCAATATGCGCTGTGGGCGATCGTGCTTCTTCGCCTTATCATCCCGGTGAGCTTTGGTTCATCGGCTGTCAGCGTCGGGAACCTGACGCGGAAAGCGGCGGGAACAAGGGTCGGTCAGATCGTGTCCGCGCTGTCGGATACGGAGCTTCCCGGCAGGTCCTATCGGGCCGCATACGATGAAGTGTCGAACGAATACGCGGAAAAGGGCGTCGATCTGTCCGAAATTCCTGCCGCGGAATTTTCCGAAACCATAGATTACGAGATCATGGCGCGCATGAACGGTACTCTGCGAGTCCGTGATATCGTCATGATCGTCTGGGGTGCGGGCATTGCCGCTGTCGGGCTGGTATTGCTTTGCGCAGATATCCGGTTTGCCGTAATGCTGAAAAGATCGAGACGGCGCATGGAAGGAAAGCGCGGCGTTTTGCCGGTGTATATCTCTCCGGACATGGAAGCCCCCTGCCTGTTCGGGCTGTTCCGGCCTGCGGTCTATCTCACGCCGGAAGCGGCGGCTGACGATACTGTCCTCCGTCACTGCATCCAGCATGAGCTGACGCATTTTCATCACGGTGATCACTTCTGGTCACTCTTTCGCGGCGTTTGTCTTGCACTGCACTGGTATAATCCGCTGGTCTGGCGAGCCGTCGTGCTGTCGCAAAACGACGCGGAGCTTGCCTGCGACGAGGCGGTTATCGGGAACAGCTCTCTTGAAGAAAGAAAAGCCTATTCGGAAGCCCTTCTTTTCTGCAGTGAGCTGCGGCGCGTCTACATCGCCTGCCCGCCCGCCTTCGGCGAAACGGGCGTCCGTGAGCGCGTGAAATTCGTCCTCGGCTACAAAAAGCCCGCCCTGCGCATTGTGCTCCTGTCCCTTCTTGCCT
>JAZRYN010000160.1:0-9256 GCA_045600745.1 Lachnospiraceae bacterium | reverse complement strand
AGATGCGGTATAATCACCCTGTTTAATTTTAGTTGGTTGCATAACTGAATTATACCACAAACGCCGAGGCTTATCACCCCGGCGTTTCGTGTTATTCGGCTTTTTTTGAAAAGGGCCGCCGCATCTTAGTGCGACAGCCCCCTTTTTTTGCGTTTCGGGCGGTCTGCCTGGGCAGACGTCATCTCCGAAGCTTATTTCTTTACATAACTGACATGGAACAGCTCGTGGACTTTTTCCTCTCCCATCTCCTTTAAGAGACTGGTGACGACCGGGTTGCGTTCCGCACGCTTGATCATGGAAGTGTCATCGATCGCATGCAGGCCTTCCCCGCGTTTGAGCTTTGTGGCGTTCAGGCCTTCCGGCTGTCCGGCGCCGCCGACGCAGCCGCCGTGGCAGGTCATCACCTCAACCAGGTGGAAGAAGCTCTTTCCCTCGTCTATCTCCTGCAGGAGCCTTCGGGCATTGATCAGCCCGTGGACAATGGCGATTTTCAGCTCCTGGCCGTCCAGCTGCACGGTCACCTCCTTGCGGGCTTCATCGCCGCGCAGGCCGAGCTCTGCGATCTCGCGAAGCGCATTCCGGGATTTGTCCTGTACACAGTGACGCACGACCGCTTCCGCAACGCCGCCGGTCACACCGTAGATATTGGCCGAACCGGAGCCGAGTCCGAACGGCAGATCCGGTGCCTCCATATCCAGCTCCTCCAGGCGGATTCCGCTTTCGCGGATCATATCGATGATCTCCCTTGTCGTCAGCACCAGATCCACATCGGGCCTTCCGTCCTGCTTAAACTCCTCGCGTGCCGCCTCCATCTTTTTGGCTGTGCAGGGCATGATCGCAATATGATAGGTCCTCATGCCGTCTTCCGCGTCCTTTGCGGCATAGCGGTCACGAATGATCGCCGCAAACATTTCCATAGGAGATTTGCAGGTGGAAATATTGCTCAGGTAGCGCGGGTTTTCCTTTTCCAGATACTTCACCCATGCCGGACAGCACGAGGTAAACATCGGGAAAGGCCCGCCGGAAGCAAGGCGCGACTTGAACTCCTCCGCTTCCAGGATCGTTGTGAAATCAGCGCCGAACGTGGTATCGTAGATCTCATCGACCCCCATCAGCTTTAAGGCCGTGACCAGACGGTGAAGAACATTGTCGCCGGCAGAAAGGCCGAAGGCCTCCCCTACGGCAACACGAACAGCCGGCGCGATCTGAACGACCGTTCTGAGCTTCGGGTCATGGATCGCCCGCCAGGCCTCGCCGATCTCGTTCTTCACGGTGATCGCCCCTACCGGGCAGACGGCGGCACACTGGCCGCAGCTGATGCAGTTCGTTTCGCTCAGCATCCGGTTAAAGGCAGGCCCCACACGCATCTTGGAGCCACGGTTGACAAAGTCAATGATGTTCATGCCCTGGATCTCCTCGCAGACACGCACACAGTCGCCGCAGAGGATGCATTTGTTCGAATCACGAACAATGGCAGGGGAGGAGGTGTCGATCTCCGCACGCTCACGGGTATCGCCGAAGCGGACATTGCGGACGCCGAACTGCTGCGCCAGCGCCTGCAGATGGCATTTGCCGCTCTTTTCGCAGGTCGTGCAGTGACAGTCATGGGACGCAAGGAGCAGCTCCAGGATCATGCGGCGGTGTTTCAGCAGCCGGGAGGAATTGGTCTTGATGACCATGCCGTCACGCGGTTCCATGGAGCAGGAAGCGTCGATCTTTCCGCGTTCATCTTCAACGACGCACATCCGGCACGCCCCGTAGGTGGACAGATCGGAATGATAACAGAACGTGGGCATCTCGATGCCGGCCTTACGGATCACGGACAGAACGTTCTTTTCGCCGTCGAAGCGCACGCGCTGGCCGTCTATCGTCATTGTTCCTTTTGCCATAGCTATCACTCCTCTCTGATCGCCCCGAACGGGCAATTATTGATGCAGGCCATGCACTTGATGCATTTGTCCTGATCGATCGAATGAGGCTTTTTGACCTCGCCGCTTATGGCCTCCGCCGGACAATTGCGGGCACATTTCGTGCAGCCTCTGCACTTTTCGGGATCGATGACCAGTCCCTTTTTCCTGCCGTTGCAATGCGGGCAGTGCTTGTCGACCACATGCGCCAGATACTCGCTGCGGAAATATTTTAAGGTGCTGAGGACCGGCTTGCAGGCGGTCTGTCCAAGGCCGCAGAGCGCCGTCTCGGAGATCGTCGCGGCAAGGCTTTCCAGAAGGTCAAGATCCTCCATGGTCCCCTCGTTGCGGATGATGCGGTCCAGGATCTCCAGCATACGTTTGGTGCCTTCCCGGCAGGGGACGCATTTGCCGCAGCTCTCATTCTGCGTGAAATGCATGAAGAAGCGGGCGACCTCGACCATGCAGGTGTCCTCATCCATGACCACCATGCCGCCGGAGCCGATGATCGCGCCGACCCTCTTTAATGAGTCATATTCGAGCGGCAGATCCAGATGCTCCTCGGTCAGGCAGCCGCCGGAGGGTCCGCCGATCTGCACCGCCTTGAATTTCTTGCCGTTCTTGATGCCGCCGCCGATATCGAAAATGACTTCCCGAAGCGTCGTTCCCATGGGCACCTCTACCAGTCCCGTGTTTACCACGTTGCCGGTCAGGGCAAAGGTCTTGGTCCCCGGAGAAGTGGCCGTACCGATGCTGCGGTACCAGTCCGCCCCCTTCAGAATAATATGCGGCACATTGGCAAAGGTCTCGACGTTGTTGAGGATGGTCGGCTTTCCCCAAAGTCCCTGATCAACGGTTCTGGGCGGCTTGATGCGGGGCATACCGCGCTTGCCTTCGATCGAGGCGGTCAATGCGCTGCCTTCGCCGCAGACAAATGCGCCTGCACCGCGGTTGATATGGATGCGGAAGCTGAAATCACTTCCGAGAATATGGTCGCCCAGAAGTCCTGCCTCTTCCGCCTTGCGGATCGCCGTGCGCAGACGCTCCACCGCCAGCGGATACTCGGCGCGGACATAAATATAGCCCTCGGAGCAGCCCGCCGCAAGAGCGGCGATCATCATGCCCTCCAGAACGTAATGCGGTGCGCCTTCCATGATCGAGCGGTCCATAAACGCACCGGGGTCGCCTTCGTCGCCGTTGCAGACAACATATTTGACGTCTGAAACGTTGCGCCGCACACTCTCCCATTTTCTTCCGGCGGGGAATCCTCCGCCGCCGCGGCCGCGCAGCCCGGAGTCGGAAACGGTTTTGCAGATCTCCTCGCCGCTCATCTCAAACAGGGCCTTTTCAAACGCCTTGTAGCCGTCCTTGGCAATATACTCCCGAAGATCCTCCGCATCGCATTCACCGCAGTTTTCCAACGCGATACGGCGCTGCTTCTTATAAAAGGGGATATCCTGCTGGCGCGGATACGATACGCCGTCCCGCTTATAGACCAGTCTGTCGATGATCTCTCCGCCCAGAACGGTCTTTTCCAAGATCTCATGGCAGTCTTCCGGCTTAACATGAATATAAAGAATGCCCTGCGGCTCAATGTGTACCAGCGGGCCCATTTCGCAGAAGCCGTGGCAGCCGCTCATCTTGATATGCAGCTCATGGTCCTTGTGGCTCTCCTGTGTCAGCCCGACGTGAACATGCAGTCCGCGGCTTTCACATTCTTTTTTCAGGTTTTCGTAGATCTTGAGGGAGCCGCCGGCAATGCAGCCGGTTCCCGCGCAGATCAGGACCGACGGGCGCCCCTCGGAAAGCTTCAGGTCCTCCTTGGCAGCGGCCTGCAGTGCTTCAAATTCCTGACGGGTCGTAACCTTCTCGCTCATACGGCAGCCTCCTCTTCCTTTCTCATTTTCTCTAAGAGCTCAAGCGCGGATTCAGGGTCCATCTTGGCATGGACCTCTCCGTCCACGGTCATGACCGGAGCTAAGCCGCATGCCCCGAGACAGGCAACGGTCTCCAGCGTATAAAAGCCGTCATCCGAAGTCTTTTTCTTGCCTGAAAGTCCGAGGTAGCGATAAACAGCGTCATAGATCGGCTGTGATTTACGAACATGACAGGCGGTTCCGTCGCATATTTTGATGATGTGACGGCCTTTGGCTTCCAGCGAAAAGTTTTCGTAAAAGGTCGCCACACTGTAGACCTTAGCCACGCCGACGCCAAGCCTCTCCGCAATCAGTGTCAGCACATCGCCGCTGAGATACTTGTACTCAGCCTGAATGTCCTGCATGATGGCAATGATGTTTTCCCGCTTGCTGCCGTGCTCTTCGATTATTTCCTCCGCACGGTCCAGCATCGCAGTTTTTGCCTCCATGATCTTTCCCTCCCTTTGTGGAATCACTGCAATATTCTTCCGAATATCTTATTCTGTTTTATGAAAAAAACTATCTCATCACAGTTTGCTCATTCGGAACATCTTGTTTATCATACTCCACCCGTTCTGATTTGTACAGTTTAAGAGGGGCATAAAAATGCCGAAAAAAGCCGGAAAGTCTTTCTTTTCTTTCGATTTCAAGTCTTTTTCGCTTCGAAAATGCAGGTGCCATCCTATTCCGGGTCGACTCGCCCCTTGTCCGTTCGTCTTCTTCATTATCGCGGCAAAAGACCTTGCTGCAGGCGGGCAGAGCTTCATTATCCCGCGGATGTACATCTAAGCGGCATCAGACATCTACCCATTTGGGACCGGGATCGGTGGTAAAGACGTATTTTCTTGTTTCCAGATACTCGTTTCGATCAATCCCATACTTCGGCACCGTCACAAGGTACCTCCAGCCTTCGCCTTCCGTATAGAATTCGAAGGTTTCGATGACGACTTCCACATAAGTCCGGCTGGACGGATATCCGAGCCACAAATGCTGCCCGATCTTATACCGGGGATCCGGAGTGCTTGAGCCGCCGCAGCCGCCGGAGACATTATTTAACTCCTCGTCGGAAAGCGCGCCCGTCCTATGCCACCGGGAAATAAACGATCTTGCCTCGTCCTCCGTCAGCTTCATACCGTTTTCTTTGGCAAATTCCATGAGTTCTTCCGCAGTTTTTGCCTTTTTTGCCGTTCTGATCTGTTCCGCTGTGAATTCCATTTTGATTTCCTCCTTTATATATTGATGAGAACCGTTTATTCCTTGAATCCGGAAGTTCCTTTTCTCATCGCATAACGCTTTCCCTCTGTTCATTCCGCCAGCCGGTGGTCACCATCATAGGTCTATACGAACGAAAAGGGAAAATCGCTACTGATTTCCGAAAAAACTGAATTCTTCTATTTCAGCACGTCGGCTGTCGCCTCATCCTCATACTGGCGGGTATACAGCTCCCGGTAGTATCCGTTTTGCAAAAGCAGCTCCTCGTGCCTGCCCTGCTCCACGATTTTTCCGTTTTTGACCACCAGAATGCAGTCCGCGTTCCTGACCGTGGACAGGCGGTGCGCCACCATGATGCAGGTGCGGCCCTTGATGATGGCGTCGATCGCCGATTGGATCTTCTGCTCGGTGATCGTATCGACCGATGAGGTCGCTTCGTCAAGCACAAGGATCTTCGGATCCGCTAAGATCGCACGGGCAAAGCTGATCAGCTGCTTTTCTCCGGTGGAAAGAAGCGAGCCGTCCTCGCCGACATCGGTATCCAGTCCGTTTTCCAGTTTGGCCACGACATCACTGGCCGAAACCAGTTTCAGCGCCTTTTCGATCTCCTCCTCGGAGGCCTTCGGATTACCGTAAAGCAGGTTCTCCCGCACCGTACCGGAAAAGAGATGCGGCGTCTGCAGCACATAGCCGAGCGCGCTGTGGAGCCAGAGCTGGCTGCGCTCTCTCGCATCCTTCCCGTCGATCAGGACCTGCCCCTTTGTCGGTTCATAGAAGCGGCAGAGCAGATTGACCAGTGTGGATTTCCCCGCGCCGGTCTCGCCCACAATGGCGATGCTGCTGCCAAAGGGGATCTTCAGGTTAAAATGCTCAAGCACCGTCTCTTCACCGTCCGGGTATTTGAACGTCACATCCTTAAACTCGATATCGCCGCGGATCGCTTCCCAGTTTTCGCGCTTCGGCTCAAAGACGTCGCCGTAAAGCGCCGCCACCTCTTCGCTGTCTGTGACGTCGGACTTCGTTTCCAGAAGTCTTGTCAGCCGTTCAATATTGACCTGCGTGGTTACGAAATCCGAAATGCAGTCAATGATCCACCGAACCGGTTCCATCATCCCTGTCGCGTAGCTCATAAACAGGGAGAAGGTGCCGACATCCTCAGCCGCCAGCACGCCGCCCTTCCAGAGTACGATGGCCAGGGCAAGGGATGAGGCAAGACTGATGGTCGAAGCGAAAAGCCCCCGGTACCTCGCGGCTTTCACCGTGCTGCGGAGCATTTTCCCCGTCTCGTCCGTGAAATCCTTCCCGATACGCTTTTCCACCGCCAACGTTTTAATGGTTCTTGCTCCCGTAATGCCCTCGTTGAAGTTGCCGGTTATGCGTGAATTGATCTCACGGACCTCCCGGTTGGTCTGGATCAGACGCGACTGAAACAGGCTGAAAAAGACGGCGATAAGCGGCAGTACGAGAAGGATCAGCAGCGCCAAACGGGCATTTACGGCCAGCATGACCACAATGGCGCCCGCCAGATAGGCCATTTGCCAGCTTCCCTCCACTAACGACCAGGAAAAAAGGATCCCGATGCGGGAGGTATCGCTCATGACCCGCGAATGGATATAGCCGACACTGTTCTGGTTGTAATAGGAAAATGAAAGGGTCTGCAGATGCCGGAAGGCCAGCCCCCGCAGATCGCGGTTGATGGACGATTCCAGCTTCTGGGCCAGGTATCCGTTGATATAATTGCCTACTGCCGTAACAAGAATCGAGGCTACGTAGACAAGGATAAACAGCGGAAGCGTATCAAGCGTGCTTTCCCCGACAAAATGGTTCAGCGCATAGCGCTGATACAGCGGGATCAGCACGTCGATGATGCTCCCCAGTATTCCCGTCATGATCATGATCAGGACCTCAGGCCGGTAGGCTTTCACATACGGCATGATTTTCGGTATCCCGAAAAAAGGCAGGGAAACCTTTTCCTTATTTTCTTTATCCGGCATAGGGACCTCCCTTCTGAGGATCGGCAGCTCCTGTCTGGATCTCATAGATCCGCTGATAAATACCGCCGGCGCTCTTAAGCTCGTCCGGCGCCCCCATTTCCGCGATCCGCCCTTTATCCAACACCAAAACGGTATCCGCCTGGGAAAGCGTGGTGATGCGGTGGGAGATCAGGATGACCGTAGAGCCGGCAAAATGAGATTTCAGCGCGGCACGGATCTTTGCGTCTGTTTCCGTATCCACCGCGGAGAGCGAATCGTCAAAGATCATGATCGGCGTATGCTGCGCCAGCGTGCGAGCTATCGCCGCCCGTTGTTTCTGGCCGCCGGAAAGCGTCACTCCGCGTTCGCCCACGAAAGTATCGTAGCCCTTCGCAAAGTCCGTGACGGTATCGTCCAGGCAGGCTGCCCGGGCTGCCTCGCGCACCTCCTCTATCGTCATTTCCGGTCTGGTGATCGAAATATTTTCCTTCAGCGTCCGGGAAAACAGAAACGGCTCCTGCAGCACCATACCGATGCCGCGCCGCAGATGATCCGTATCGATATCACGGATATCGACGCCGCCTATCCGGATCGTTCCGCCCCCTTCGGGCAGCAGGTAAAGCTTGTTCAGAAGCGCCATCAGTGTCGATTTTCCGCTTCCGGTACCGCCGAGAATGCCCAGCGTTCCTCCGGCGGGGAGCCGGAAGCTGATCTCATGCAGCATTTCCGGGCTGTCCTCGTAGGCGAAGCTGACGCCGTCAAACTCGATTTCTTCGTTGAGCGGAGGCGTGAGTCCCGCGGCAGAGGGCTGCTCTTCTTCCGCCGACATGATGTAAGCGATACGGTCTAATGAGACGCCTGCCTTGCTCATTTCCGCGATCATGCGCCCAAGCATGCGGATGGGCCAGATCAGCATGGCATTATAGGAAATGAACGCCACATATTCACCGGCAAGAAGTCTGCCGTTAATGCAGCGGGCGGCGCCGAAGATCACCACCATCATGACCTGCAGGCTGCCCAGAATATCGGCGCTTGCCCAGTAGCGTGCCATCACGCGGGCAAGGCGGATCCACAGGTTCGTGTATGCGTCGTTCTGCTGGTCAAAGCGGTCCTTTTCACGCCGTTCCCGGCCGAAGGCCCGCACTACCCGCACGCCGGTCAGGTTTTCCTGGACCATGGCAGAAAGTGCACCCTCGGCCGCATCCGCTTCTTCAAAGCCTTTTTCGATCTTCTGGGAAAATACATAGGAATAGATCAGAATAAGCGGCATGAGGCTTAGGGCGATCAGCGTCAGCTGCACATCCATCCGCAGCATGAAGACCAGGGAAAGAATAAGCAGGATCACGATCCGGAAGACCTGAGTCAGCTGCTCGGAAACAAAGTTTTTCAGCGTATCGATATCCGAGGTGCAGCGCTGGATAATATCACCGGTGCGGTTTTTTCCGTGCCACGCGTAGGGGAGGCGTTCGATATGGCCAAACAGCGTATCCCTCATCGTTTTGACCAGCGTTTCCGAAGCCATCGTGTTCGTGACCCGGAACAGGTACTGGCTGACCGCCTTGATGATCGCCACCGCAACGATCGCAAGAGCCATGATATAGAGGTGTTCGGCCAGGTAGGCAAACCCTCCCGCGCGTTCCACGAGGTCAAGGATAAACTGAGGCTGAGTCGGCTTTTCGCCGCCGAGCACATTGTCAATGGTCATGCGGATGATCTGCGGATTGATCATATCGGCTAACGCGCTGAAAACCGCCGAAATGATCGCCGCGGCAAACAGGAGCCGGCTTCCCCTCAGGAAGCGGCCGAGCAATTTCATATTATTCTGTGTTTTCTTTTTCTTCTTCATTTTTTGCACAAAAAAAGCGTCTCCCCGAAAGGCACGCTCATAAAAGGTTCAGAGGCCAATAGGGTTTCACATGCAGGCTGCGTCCTCTAACTCCAAAAGGCACCGCCCGCCGTATTTAAGTTCAGTGGGAAAAGCCCTCCCGGAAAAAACTGATAATCATAATCGCTTTACTGCCTCCTTTTCCGAAATTCATCATCAGACCTCATTCAACCTACCACAGGTGCCGGGCCTTGTCAAGCCTTTTCTCTTTCATAGATCAATTCCCTAAATTTTAATTGTAACTTCTACACTTCCAATCCAATGTAGAACTTAGTCTCGGAAATGTAGACTTTACTCTTGCACACAAGATTCCATTTGTATATTGATAACGGCATATCTTTTGTATTATCCTTCTTATTGTTC
>JAZRYN010000159.1:0-6081 GCA_045600745.1 Lachnospiraceae bacterium | reverse complement strand
CGTAAGAATAATATCCGGATCGTGCAGGAAGGACCTTCCACGGCGGTGATCGACGCCGGAAATACCCTGGGAGCACCCAGCGCGAAATTTGCCATGGAGACCTGCATCCGCAAGGGGGCCGAGACTGGCTGCGGCTTTGCCTCCGTGAGGAATTCCAATCATTTCGGCGCTACGGCATTTTATACCAAAATGGCCGCCGAAAAGGGAATGATCGGCTTTGCCTGCACGAACCTTACCGGGAAAATCGCCCCATTCGGCAGTGCCGAGCCCTTCATGGGAACGAACCCTATTTCCGTAGCCGTTCCCTCGAGGGACCTTCCGGTCGTGCTGGACATGACGCCCAGCGTCGTGGCGCTCGGCAAACTGATACTGGCTCAGAAGCTTGGTCAGAGCATTCCTCTCGGCTGGGCGTTAGATAAGGACGGAAAACCCACGACCGATCCCGCTGAGGGCCGCAAGGGCTCGCTGATTCCGATCGGCGGCCCCAAGGGCAGCGGTATGGCCATCATGGTGGATATTCTGAGCGGCGTGCTGAGCGGAGCCGGCTACGGGCCGCACCTGCACGATCTGTATGAATTTGACGCGCCTCAGGGTGTGGGGCATTTCATGGGCGCCATCGATATTTCCCGTTTCATGAACCTGGAGGATTTTAAGAGCGCGGTGTCGGCCATGACCGCCGAGATCAAGGGCCTCCGGAAGGCAGAGGGCTTTAGCGACATTCTGATGCCCGGCGAGCTGGAGCTTACCCGTGCCGCGGCAAACCGCCAAAACGGCATTGAGCTGCCGGACCCGGTGTATGAAGAGCTTTCCGCGCTGGGAAGGCCTTACGGATTGTCCCTGTAAGCGCAAAGTGTTGCATCGCATGGCTTTGCCGCGGCCGCACGCGCAGAGTAAAATAAAAAAAGGCGGAAAAGCACGAAGCATTTCCGATAGAAATAACAGCCCTGAGAGCCGGTTATGATAAGGCCTTCAGGGCTGTTTCCGGCTTTTGGGAGCGCGGCAAAACGGGAGCCGGAAAGAAAGCTTCGGCAGGGAAATAAAAGAAACCGAGACAGGGGAATAAAAGAAGCCGAGGCCGCGGGGAATAAATGGCGAAGGCTTGAAAAACGAAAAAAAACGCGTATAATAATCAGTAAAAGACTTAGGTGTCTGGTTTTGCGGCGGGAGGAGCTTATGATAAAAACCGAAGAAAAAGACGGCGTCTGGTCACTTTATGTAAGCGGAGAGGTATTCATTGAAAGCTCTGCCGGCTCTCCTTTTGTTACGGCGGTCCGCCGGGAAAAGACTTATGTTCTGAAACGCGGCACAGCAAAGGTGCAGACCACCGAAACGCAGCGTATCGCGCTGACCGAGGTCACGCCCTGTGCGGGCGGCGTTGTCTTTTCCGGCAGAGGCAGAAAGCTCCGCGCGGAGATCAGGGAAAGCCAAGGCGGCGCAGAGCTGATCTTTTCGGGGGAGCCAGGCTTTGCCTATGAATTCCGTCTTGCCGCCGTGAAGGGGGAAGCGGTCTTCGGCGGCGGCGAGCAGTACCGGAAGACCGATCTCCGCGGAGAAAAAGTGGTGAACTTCGTAGCGGAGCATATCAAGGCTTCGACCATTGCGGAGAAGGCGCTCCTGCCCCGGTCGCTGTACCGGGAAAAGGACCATGCGGACATCGGCAGCTATTCTCCCATGCCGGTCTTTGTGACGGACAGGGGGCGGCTGTTCCTGTTTGCCGCTGCGGCGGACGGTTACAGTGTTTTCGGTGACAGAGCTTACCTTTTCAGCTTCGATTCCTGCCCGGAAAAGCTGACGCTGTATGCCGGAAGGAGCTACCGCGAGCTGGCGGAGCAGTTAGCGGCCCGTGTGCCGAACCGGCAGTACATCCCGGACTGGTGCCATGACGGTATGATACTGGGCGTGCAGGGCGGCACGGAAACGGTTCTGAAAAAGACCTTTGATATGCTTGATGCGGGCGCCCGGGTATGCGGCGTGTGGAGCCAGGACTGGTCCGGCGAAAAGATCACGGTCATGGGCAAGCAGGTATGGTGGAACTGGGAGACGGATGAAAAGCTCTATCCGGACCTTAAAGGAGCGATCAGGCAGCTCAACGCGCGCGGCGTGCGCTTTCTGGCCTATATCAACCCGTATCTGGTCAAGGACGGGCATTTATACCGGTACTGCCGGGAACGCGGCTATCTCATCACCCGCAGGGACGGCAGCATTTACCCGATGAGATCCACCACCTTCGAGGCGGGGATGCTGGATCTGACCAACCCGGAGGCGGTGAGCTACATTAAGGACGTTCTTATCCGGAAAAATATGCTTGACCTCGGGATCTCCGGCTGGATGGCGGATTTCGGGGAATACCTGCCCGTGGACTGCGTGCTTCACGACGGCGACCCGGCCATGCTGCACAATCAGTGGCCGGTCATGTGGGCGAAGATCAACCGGGAGGCGATCGAAGAGTACGGAAAGGGCGACGAGTTTTTCTTTACCCGCTCCGGCTATCTGGGCGTGCAGCAATATGCGCCCATCATGTGGAACGGCGACCAGCATACGGACACGACCCGCGACTACGGGATGCCCTGCGTGATGCCGGCGAGCTTTTCTCTCGGCTTTTCCGGCGTGACGATGCTGCACAGCGATATCGGCGGCTTTTTCTCCTTCGGGAAAATGAAGCGCAGCGAGGAGCTTCTTACCCGCTGGATGGAAATGGGCTGCTTTTCTCTGCTGATGCGCAGCCATGAGTCGATCAGACCCCGGGCAAATGCGCAGTTCGACGCGCCGGGGGTGCGCGCCCATACGGTCAGGCTCAGCCATATCCATGCCGCGCTTAAGCCGTATCTGGAACAGTGCGTGTCTGAAGCCGCGGCGGGAATTCCCGCTGTCCGTCCCGACTTCTGGGAAAGCATGGATCATGCGGCAAGTCATGATGAATATTCGTATTTTCTGGGCAGTGATCTGTTTGTGTGCCCGGTCATCGATGAACATAAAGACAGACGGACGGTCTGGCTCCCGGAAGGGGAGTGGATCCACTTCTGGACCGGACAGGAATACTCCGGAGAAAAAGAATATTCTATCCCCGCACCGCTGGGGAAGCTGCCGGTATTTTACCGGAAGAACAGCGAATTTGCGGAGCTTTTCAGCCGTGCGGCTGCCGAATACGGTAAATAAGTCAAGGAGAACAGCAAAATGGAACAGAGCTACATTCAGAAAACCAGCGGCATCAAGGCGAAGGATAAGATCGGCTATGCCATGGGGGATTTTTCCTCCCTGCTGGTGTTCGGCCTCGTGCAGACGGTCCTGCAGAAGTATTACACCGACGTTCTGCGCATCGATATTGTGAGCATCATGGTCATGTTCATCATTGCCCGGGTCTGGGATGCCGTCAACGACCCGATCTGGGGCAGGATCATCGACGGCGCCGAAGCAAAGCCGGACGGCAGGTACCGCCGTTGGCTGAAGATCTTCGCCGTTCCCACGGCAATTTTTGCTGTGCTGATGTTTGTGAAGCTCCCCGGACTGTCCGAAAAGGGATATCTCGTCTATGCGTATGTTACCTACATCCTTTTCGGAATGTTCTATACCTGCATCAACATCCCCTACGGCTCGCTTGCGCAGGTGATCACCTCCGATGATAAGGAAAGAGCGTCATTGTCCGTGTTCCGCTCCATCGGCTCCACCTTCGGCGCCATGCCCGCCATGCTGCTGATCTCCCTCTGCTATGTGACGGTCAACGGCGTGCGCAGCATGTCCTACCGGAAGATCATCATCGGGGTCATCATTATCGCGGCGTTTAGTGTTATCGGCTATTTCCTGACCTATGCGTGGACAAAGGAGCGGGTGATCACCAAGCCTGCGCCCAAGGAAAAGGGAAAGACCCGCAAGGTGATCGGAAGCCTTCTGAAAAGCCGCCCGTTCATGTCGGTATGCGTTGTTTCCATGCTGTTTTTAGCCGCGCAGATGTTTGCGCAGAGCTACTACACCTATCTTTTCGACTACTATTTTGATGCACCGCAGCTTTCCATGCTGCCTACCGTCTGCCAGTATCTTCCCGTGGCGGTCATCATGTTCTTTGCCGCAAAGCTCGGCAACCGCTTCGGCCGCCGTGACGTCTGCGCCTACGGCGTGCTTCTTGCCGGCGCATTTTACCTTTTGCTTTTCCTAATCGGCGTGAAAAATGTGTGGCTGTTCCTGCTTGCCTGCCTTATGTCCGGCATCGGCAGCGCATTTATTTTCCTGCTCGTCTGGGCGCTGGCGACCGATGCCATCGACTACAACGAGGTCACCTACGGCCTGCATGACGAGGCGACCAGCTACGCCTTCTACACCTTTATGCGCAAGCTGGGCCAGACGGTCGCGACGATCCTGATCAATACCTCCCTGCTCCGCATCGGCTACAAGGACAATGTTCTCAATACCGCCAATATTACCGAAGGCACCCTGAATAAAATGTATTCCGACAGCGTGCTGATCCCCGCGGTGCTCTATCTCGGCGTGTTCGTCATTCTGCGCTTTGTCTATCCGCTCAGCAAGAAGCGCGTGGACGAGCTGCAGGTGCGCAAAGAAGAGGCCCTCCGCAGGCTCCACGAGGAGGCGTAAGGGAAAGCTTTTCTTTGATGGAGATCCAATAAAACGGTGCAGTCTCTCTGGAGCTGCACCGTTTTGAATAGCGATTATTCGTCCCGATCCGAATATTTGTTCATCGGAGCGAATATTCGCCATAAATTCGCTGCTTGCGATCAACGCAGTGAATTTTGTGAGTATAATAGGATCAGGATTGTTGCAAGGAGGCGCTCCAATGAATCTTGAAACGGAGAATATTGAATGTAAGTCTCAGTTTACCGAGGAGATCGATAAAGAAATGATAGCCTTTGCAACACTCATCTGAATCACACACAGGCAATTTTTCAGTAATAGTACTGTTGCTTTCGTTTTTTTCTATGTGACCGGTTGCCCGGAAGAAGTCATCATAAAGTTTTTGATGAGACAGCAATATCAAAATCAGGTGAACTCACTGGATAAGGAAATCGCAGGTCTGGAAAAGAAAAAGCGAACCATAAATGCCCTACTTATTTGTGCGTGAAAGAGCCTCCGACACACATAAATATTCAGTTCAGCACAAGGCTACGTCTACTCGCTTTCATGTGCTCTGTAGTGTGCCTTGCAGCGCAGCGGAAAGGAATGGCCATAAATATGCATAATTTGGTAGTAAAGCCGGGGAAAGGCTACATGAAAATAGCGTTGATATTTTATTTTTTAGCCATATTCTTCTTTGTGTTGTTAATCATTACATCATATGCGTCAACCCACGATGACATCCTTGAGGCCGTTTTGACGCTATGTGGACTGCCGGTTTGCGCCGGGTTGGTTCCGACGATCATTTACAAGAATGTGAAGATGATTTTTGACAGCGACGGAGTGGTTTCAAGTAATATCCTTGGCATGAGCAAAAGGTATTCTTGGGATGATATAGACGAGGCAAGATTGGTGTACAACGGTGAATATCGATGCGTGATCTATGCTGACGGACAGAAAGTCGGAGGTGCAATTTTCTCTTACGATGCCTATACACAGCTGCTTGATCTTTTGATTAAAAGGCATTTGATGCAACATAGTGATCTTGTGGACGAGGCGAAGCGCAGAGCAGAGCAGAAATCGCTCAACCGGGAGGTCTAAGGCCTTTATTCAAGAAAACAAGGGAGAAATAAATCATTGGATTCCTATTTCTTTACTGAGACGACGGATGAGGATAAAAAGAAAATGATGGTTGGATCGTTGAATTTTCTTTTGATGAAAGAAATCAATTCATGTTAAAGAACATGATTTGTTCCGATAAATCTGTTTGTCGAACGAAAAGATAACCCACCGAAGAAGTGCTCATCCTCTCCGGTGGGTTTGTTCTGTTAAAAAACTTCCTTATCGCCACGAGACAATGGGGGCGTCCGTTTTTGCTGTTGCCGCGCTTATCCCTTGACGGCGCCGCTCGTCATGCCGCTTATGATCTGCTCCTGGAAGATGATATAGCCCAGGATCGACGGAACAATGGAGATGACGATGGCGGCATACATGGAAACATAGTCGGTGGAGAACTGGTTC
>JAZRYN010000158.1:0-2321 GCA_045600745.1 Lachnospiraceae bacterium | reverse complement strand
GTCGCCGCCGTTTACCGCCGATCCGATGCTTCCGCTGTCATCCCATGCGCCCTGCCAGACAACGGTCTGCTGGTCATTTTCCACACGGGTCACCGTGAGGTCCATCTGATCCTTGTAAACCTCGTCATACTGGCTCAGGTTGTCCGTTATAACAAAATTCGTGAAGAGATAGCGGGAGACGATCTCAGCGAAAGCGTTGCTGATGGCTTCGCAGCTGCCTGCAGTATACTTCCTGCCCTTGCCCTTATCCGCCATGTATTGCAGAATATCATTGTTGTGATTGTATCCTGCCGAAATCGTATACAGTTCTATCTGCTCCTGGCCCGGGCCTTCCATGCCATCACACGCTTCGAGGAAATAATCCATCGCATTTCGGGCACTCTCTTCGCCGTCTGCCTCAGACTGGTTCCAATCGAAGTAAACGGCATCTTTATCCGAAAGCTCATGCTTTGCTGCGATCTGTCCGGAAGCGTTTCGAAGCACACCGTCGGGTTCGCCGTCGCTGAGGAAAATGACGATTTTTGCATTTCCGTCATCCTCCAGCACGGGAGCGTGCATCATTTCCTCAGCCTTCAGCAGGCCGGCCGCGTAACAGGTGCCGTCGCCGCTCTTATGCAGGACATCGGCATACGGCGCCATATTCGTCGCACTGTCAATGCCGCACCAGTCCAATTTCGTGTGCACTTCCGCAGTCTCTTCCAGCATCCGGTTGTACGACATTCCTTCGGAACCGCTCCCGCAGAACGTCGCAACCGCGACCTTGTTATTCGGGTTGGCGCGAAGGATCTGCGTGAGAAGGCCGTTTTCCGTACTGCCGGTGACGCTGCCGTTTAAGACCCTGGACACAACATGGTCTCTTCTCTCGCCGTCGATTTTTCCTTCCTCCATGGAAGACGTATTATCGACAATGAACAGGAAATCGTAGGCAACATCGCTGCTGACTTCCACATCCAGATACTGGCGGTAATATTCTCCGCTAAGCTCGGTATCCGGGTTCTCCATGTCGTCGCCAAGATAATCAATATACTCGCCGTACCTGACCGTGGACAGCTCGGCCTCATTTTCAGATCTGTTGGTTATCTTGTAGGCATACCGGTCATAAGTGCCCAGAACGTTTTCGGCTTTGTAGAAAGCAAACGCGGTGGCGTCTTCGCTGTTATCCGCTCCCGTCAAGCCTTTGAACGCTTCTTCATCCGTGCTTACCTTGATATACCTTGTCTTACCTCCAACGTTGCCGGAAATATGGCCGCTGCCATCAATGCTGAAGGATGTGCCTGAACTGCTCAGAGACAGCTTTCCGTCACCGGTCATGGTGAGATAAGAACTGCCGCAGCGGAGCATATAGGTCCCGTCCGGATCGGCCGTCACCGTCCACATCTGCCCCTCCGCAGGAGCATTCGTCAGCTCGCCTGCATACGAAACGCCGTCATAGGTAACATCGGAGGCAGTATTCGCGGCAACACCGGAAAGGCTTCCGTTCCCGCCAAGCAGGTATCCGCTGCCCACCAGCGCATAGGCTGCGCCATCCTCCAAGGCTCCGCTTGCCAGATAATGCGTTCCCCTGGTCGTATCAGAGATCACCGTCGGCTCGGAAACCGTCGCGTTGTAGCCCTCAACATCGTCCTCTGAAACGGTGTACGTATAAACCGCGCCTTCTTTATCATAATAAGGCTGCGTATCAAATACATGCGTCCAGCTGTTCGCTTCGCTCAGTACAGCGCTGCCTGCCGGAGCATTATTTCGATAAAGACGAACCGTGATCGAATCCGGCCTTTCCTCCCTGGGACCGACCCATTTCTTCGTGACAGTGACCGAAGTCTCATTTTTCAGAACGTCAAGGCTGTTATTCACGGTCAGAATGTTGGATACGGTCAGCAGTTTGCTGCCGTCAATGACCTTGCAGTGGACATCCCTGCCGCCGTTCAGCTCCGTCAGAGCTGTCGCATCGATCGTGCTGCCGGTTTCTTCCGTCAGGCTCGTCCACGTGTTGGTCTGCTTGTCCAGATATTCCCACTCATAGGTCAGGCCGGTAATCGCCTTGTCTAAGGAAACATCGACCACAAGCTTGTGTACGCCGTTGATCTCCTGCAGGCTGCTCCGGATCACTGCCGTCGGCAGCGACTCATAGAGGGCAAATGCCGTGATCAGATTCCCCTGCGTCTGCGGCTGCGTTCCTCCGAAATTCTGAATGTAATCATTCGTCAGCCACGCCGCAAACCCGTGCTTCACCTGCTCAAACAGATCGCTTAAAGTAAAGGTGGTAGAGTATCCGCTATTATTGCCGTCCTTATAGACATATGCGCGGTATTGCCGGTTCACAG
>JAZRYN010000157.1:0-3185 GCA_045600745.1 Lachnospiraceae bacterium | reverse complement strand
ATGGTAACTCACCGGCTGAGCCGGTGGTTTATTTGTTTTCGCCTTCGTTTTTCGGAACAACGAAAAACTCAGTCGCGAAAACAGGGCCCTGCCCTACAATCAAAAAACCGCGTAAAAACGCGGCTTTTCAGCTATGGAGCTGAGGGGAATCGAACCCCTGTCCGAAAACCCGTCCATACCAGGCTCTACCATCATAGTCTGCGTTTTGTCATTCCCTCAGCCCGGCGTCCGCAGACGTACTTCGGGCCTTAGTAGCTTCATTTGATCCATCCGGCCCGCAAAGCTTAAGGCCGGCAGTTCCCCGACTTCATGATGCCGGTGATCCGAGGTGTCAGGTGGCCCCGGGCCGACAAGCTGCAATTAAGCAGCTAACGCAACTTTATTGTTGGCGTTTATGTTTAGTTCCGTTTTGATGCGCAGTCACGGTCTGCGGATGGCTCCTCGTATCTCAGGATCCCCGTCGAAACCAGTACAACCCCTGGTCTTCCCGGATATTTGTCCCCCGGTAATAACAACATAACCGATTTCCGGCAGCTTGTCAAGCCTGTTCGTGCTCCCTGCTGTTTCGCGCTTCTTTCGCTTCTTTCTTCATTTCGCGCTTCTCTTCTTTGGCTTCGCGCTTTTCCTGTCTGACTTCATGCCTTTCTTCCTTTTTTTCGACGCGATGCTCATCACGGCGTTCAAAGTACTTGGCAAGATAGATCTTGTTCTCCGTTCCGTTCAAAAGCCTTTTGATGTTCGGCAGATGCAGCAGAACAGCCAGCAGGCAGATGATACCGGTCAACGCACAAACTTCGGCAAGGGACAAGACGCCGATGTCGATCAAGCCGTTCTGCACGAAAACGATAAGAATCACCGAATCGATAATCACCATGAGCAGGCTTCCCAGAGAAGCAAGGCAGGTCACCCACAGGATGCCGAAAAAGAGCAGCGCTGCGACAACGGCCATTCGCCAGTCAAGAAGCGCCATCAGACTGCCGGTCACGGCAATGCCCTTCCCGCCGCGAAATTTCAGGAAAGCCGGAAAATCATGACCGAGAATCACACCGATACCGGTGTAGAGCTTCAGCAGCAGGGTGTTTTCGGGATGATTCTGTCCGAACAGGAGCCAGATCAGCAGGAAGGCGGCCATCATTTTTCCAAAATCACCGGCGAAGGTGATGATCCCGGCCTTGGATCCCATAACGCGGAGAGCATTGGTCGTGCCCGCATTGCCGCTTCCGTGTTCACGGATGTTGATGCCGCGCTTCCTGCCGACAAAATAGCTTGTCTGAAAACATCCGAAGAAATAGCCGATCACAAGGACTATAAGCCTCAGGGTCATGACTGCTCCTTTTCGTTTCGTTCTCTGATAATGATTTTTATGCTGGTACCGGAAAAATCAAACGTTTCCCGGATCTGGTTCTCCAAATATCGCTGGTAAGAAAAATGCATCAGGCTTTTATCATTGACAAAGATAACAAAAGTCGGCGGGCCGACGGCAACCTGAGTCATGTAATAGAGCCGCAGCCGTCTCCCCTTGTCGGAGGGCGGCTCATGCAGGGCAACGGCCTGAGACATGATCTCATTCAGGACGCCGGTTGAAACGCGTTTTCTGCAGTTTTCCACAATAGCGTCGATCCGGGAAAATACACCGGCAAGACGCTGTCCGGTCTCTGCCGAAATGAACAGGATCTCGGCATAATCAAGGAAAGACAGCACCATGCGTATCTTTTTGGTCTGCTCTTTGACCGTGTTATTGTCCTTTTCCACCAGATCCCATTTGTTGACAAGGATAAGGATCCCCTTGTTCTTGTCGTGAGCTATACCGGCGATCTTGGCGTCCTGTTCGCTTACGCCCTCGGTGGCGTCGATGACCAGGAGGACCACGTCGGCACGCTCAACGGCGCTGACCGCCCGGATAATGCTGTAGCGCTCGATATCTTCCTTGACCTTGCTTTTTCGGCGAAGCCCAGCCGTGTCGATCAGAACATATTCCTTCTTATTGGCGCGGACCACTGTGTCGATGGCGTCCCTTGTTGTCCCCGCCTCATCAGACACGATCACCCGGCGCGAACCTGCCATGCGGTTTACAATAGAGCTTTTGCCGACATTCGGCTTGCCCACGATCGCGATCTTCGGTCTTGTATCTTCGCCTTCAGCTTCATCCCGCGGCGGGAAAAATGCGGTCACGGCATCCAGCAGATCGCCGAGTCCCAGCCGCTCAGAAGCACTGACGCCGATAGGGTCGCCGATCCCGAGATTGTAAAATTCATAGATATCATTGCCGAATTTGGCGAAGCTGTCCACCTTATTAACGCATAAGACGACCGGTTTTTTGCTCCGCCGCAGCAGATCGGCCACCTTTAGATCGTCATCGGTCAGGCCCTCGCGCACATCGGTCAGGAAAATAATAACGTCGGCGGTCTCCATGGCGATCTCCGCCTGCTCGCGCATCTGTTTCGGAATGACCATCTGGCTGTCGGGTTCGATCCCGCCGGTGTCGATCAGGGTAAAGCTGTGATTCAGCCAGGTGCAGTCGGCATAGATGCGGTCGCGCGTTACACCCGGCTTGTCATCCACAATGGATATCCTCTCCCCGGCAAGGGTGTTGAACAGGGTGGATTTTCCCACATTCGGGCGGCCGACAATGGCAACGATAGGTTTACTCATTTGTTATCTCCTTCGGCTCATAAGGCCGGAACTTGGTGCGGGAACGGCGCTTTTCCTTGCCGAGAAGGACGCGGACAAGGCTGGCGCCGTCATTATCTACGGCAATGACCGGAAGGCCTAAGGCCCGCTCCGCATCGGAAAGATGAAGATCATCCAGGAACACGTCCTCGCCGCTGCGCAGCATCGATCGCGAGATAAGGATCATATCGCCGTTGTCTCTTTCCTTCAGCTGCTCGATCAGATCCCGGCCGGTCAAAAGTCCGGCGACGGTCACATTTTCTCCGAAAAAGTGATTGACTACCGGGACGACTTCCGCCTTGATCATGGGGAACAAGGCGCACAAAGCCTCGCATTTTTCCCGGATCACCGGATAAGCAAGCACGCCGGTTGCGATAGTGACTCTGCGCCCGCAGCGGCAGGTCCGGAATCTTTTCAGCGCCCTGTCGAACTGATCGGAGAAAAGCCTCAGCATTCCTACGCCGTTCTCTAACTGCAGATAGCCGTCGTAGCGGTCTCTTTCCGGAATGCTCCGT
>JAZRYN010000156.1:0-2185 GCA_045600745.1 Lachnospiraceae bacterium | reverse complement strand
GAGGCAGACGCCATAACGGTCATCGGCGGCGGTGATTCGGCAGCGGCGGTGAACCAAATGGGACTTGCCGATAAAATGAGCCACATTTCCACCGGCGGCGGCGCTTCGTTAGAGTTCCTCGAAGGAAAAGAGCTGCCGGGTGTTGCGGCAGCCGACGATAAAGCATGATCGAAAAACACAGGAGAGAAGGGAAAGACATGAGAAAAAGACTGGTAGCCGGAAACTGGAAGATGAATAAAACGCCTTCCGAAACGCGGGCGTCTATCAAAGAGCTTGCGCCTCTTGTTAAGGACGCCGGATGCGACGTGCTTCTGTGCGTCCCGGCCGTGGATCTGATTCCCGCCGTAGAGGCGGCGAAGGGCAGCCGCATCAGGATCGGGGCGGAGAATATGCATTACGAGGAAAAGGGCGCCTTTACCGGCGAGATCTCACCCGCTATGCTGACGGATGCCGGAGCAAAATATGTTATTCTCGGCCACAGCGAACGCCGGGAGATGTTTGCCGAGACCAACGAGGGCGTCAACAAAAAGGTCCTGAAAGCGATCGAGCACGGCCTCATTCCGGTCATTTGCTGCGGCGAGACCCTGACACAGCGCGAACAGGGCATCACCATGGACCATATCCGTCAGCAGATCCGCATCGCCTATCTCGGCGTTGCGAAGGAGGATGTGAAAAACACGGTGATCGCCTACGAGCCGATCTGGGCGACCGGCACCGGAAAGGTTGCCACCACGGCGCAGGCGCAGGAGGTCTGCGGCGCGATCCGCAAGCTGATCGCGGAGCTGTATGACCGGAAGACGGCAGGCGCTGTCCGTATCCTTTACGGCGGCAGCGTTGCTCCGGGCAATGCGAAGGAGCTCTTTGAACAGCCCGATATCGATGGCGGTCTCGTGGGCGGCGCTTCCTTAAAGACCGATTTTGCGAAGGTGGTATTTCCGGAATGAAGCGTCCGACGGTATTGATGATCATGGACGGCCTCGGCCTTACCGATGAGGTAAAGGGAAATGCGGTGAAGGCGGCAAAAACGCCGAATCTTGACCGGCTCATGAGGGAGCATCCCTTTGTCCGGGGCGAGGCAAGCGGACAGTATGTGGGACTCCCGGAGGGGCAGATGGGCAACTCCGAGGTCGGCCATATGAATATGGGAGCGGGGCGGATCGTGTATCAGGATCTGACCCGGATCACCAGGGATATCGAGGACGGCGGATTTTTCCGGAACGAAGCCCTGCTTGCGGCCATGAAGAAGGCCGGGGAAAAGGGCGCGGCGCTGCATCTGTTCGGCCTGCTGTCCGACGGAGGCGTGCACAGCCATACCTCACACCTTTATGCGCTGCTTGAAATGGCGGGGCAGCAGGGCGTGAAGGAGGTGATCGTCCACGCGTTCCTGGACGGCCGTGATACGCCGCCGGCCTCCGGCCTTTCTTATGTGCGGGAGCTGGAAGCGAAAATGGCGGAGCTCGGCACCGGCCGTCTCGGGACAATCATCGGCCGCTATTATGCCATGGACCGCGACGATCGCTGGGACAGAGTGGAGAAGGCCTATCTTGCCCTGACGCAGGAGGAGGCGGCTTTCACTACGGCTCCGGAGGCGGCCCTTAAGGCCTCCTACGATGAGGGCGTTACGGATGAATTTGTTAGGCCCATCGTCTGCGGAAGAGACGGAAAAGCGGAGAGGAGAGTGAAGAGCGGCGATGCCGTCATTTTCTTCAACTTCCGCCCGGACCGTGCGCGAGAGCTGTCAAGAGCCTTCCTGGACCCGGACTTTACCGGCTTTGAGCGGAAGCGGCTGACGGATCTGACCTATGTATTCTTCACGGATTACGATAAGACCATCCCGAACCATCTGGTCGCCTACGGCAAGGAAAGCTTTGCCAATACACTGGGCGAATATATTTCTTCTCTCGGCATGAGGCAGCTTCGCCTTGCGGAAACGGAAAAATACGCGCATGTGACCTTTTTCTTTAACTGCGGCGTCGAGGCGCCGAATGAAGGAGAGGACCGCATCCTTGTCCCGTCGCCGAAGGTCGCGACCTACGATCTGCAGCCGGAGATGAGCGCGGAAACCGTTTGCGATAAGCTCTGCGAAGCCATCGGCGGCGGGCAATACGACCTTATCGTGATCAACTTCGCCAACCCGGACATGGTCGGCCATACCGGGGTGTTCGAAGCGGCGGTGAAGGCGGTC
>JAZRYN010000155.1:0-2149 GCA_045600745.1 Lachnospiraceae bacterium | reverse complement strand
AAGCCCCGCAGCGATATAGGGACCGGGCTTTTTCATGCCTGCACTGATGAAGAAGCTTAACGCGATGACAAGCAGGAGACCGGCAAATATTAAAAAGGTGATCGAGGTGCCGACAGAGGGGATCGTCACAAAGGTGGGAAGAAAGGTGCCGATGATGCTGCCGACGGTGTTGCAGGCGCCGAGTCGCCCCACAGTGCGGCCTCCCTCGTCAAGGCTTCTGGCCGTTGCCTTTACGAGACAGGGCGTTACCGTGCCGAGAAGAAAGAGCGGAAACACGAAAACGACCATGCAGCTGGCAAAGGCTGCCCAGATCAGAAAATTTGTGTTGACGGCCAGCACCAGGAGAGCGGAGATGCCTAAGATCACATATTTTCCGACGGCGGGGATAGCGGCGATCCAGACCGCAGCAATCAGGATCCGCCGGTATAGTCTGGCCGGGTCGGGGTCCTTGTCGGCAGCGCGGCCGCCGTAGAGGTTGCCGAGCGCCATGGCGATCATGATCGTTCCGATGATAATGGTCCAGACGATCTGCGATGAGCTGAAGTATGGCGCGAGCAAACGGCTTGCGCCGAGTTCGACGGCCATAACGGAAACACCGGAGAAAAACTCAGTCAGATACAGGAACCATTTGTTTTGAAGAATGCGGTATTTCATGGTTTCTTTCGGCGGGCGGAAGGCCGCGCGGTTCTCCTTTAACTTTTTCTTGGCGGGGCGGATGAGCCCTGTGCGTCAGTCGTTTTCAATGACGGCTTCCATGTGGGTAAAGCGCGGCGTCATGCCCATGCTGCGGTAGAACGCCATGGCGTCTTCGTTGCCTTCCCAGACAGTCAGGTCAACATAGCGGCATAAAAGGCGCGCAGCCTCTGCCTTGACGAAGGCGTACAGCGCACGGCCTACATGCCTTCCGCGGGCGGATTCCTCCACGCAGAGGTCGTCGATATAAAGACTCTTGTGCGGGAGCATCGTGGGGATGTCCGGAGAAGTCTTAAGCTGACAGAAGGCGTAGCCGAGCAGGCAGCCGGCTTCATCAATGGCGACATAAATGGGACGGCTCTCGTCCCGGTACATTTCGGCAAGGTCCTGCGCGGAATATTTGGTCGTTCCGGAAATAAAGATATCCGGCCTGAGTCTTGCATGGATCTCCAGAACTTCGGAAAGAAGCTTCATGATCGCTTCGGTATCGTTTTCGTTGGCACGGCGTATGTTCATGGCAGTGATCTCCCGCAGGCGCCTTCTCTGCGGCTCCGTCAGATCCCCTTGACGCGGATAGCGTGCTGCGGGCACATTTCCTGGCAGCAGTAGCAGCGGATGCAGCGGCTGTAGTCGTAGACCGGGGGGTTGTCCTTTCCTTTTTTAAAGCTAACGGCTTTGTCCGGCACCGGACAGTGTGAAACGCACACGCCGCATTTGATACAGGCCTTTTTGACGATATACGGACGCTTCGTAAAAATACTCAGCAGCCCGATGCGGAAGCCCCATTTGCCGCCGGTGCTGACGGCGCGGCGGTCGACCTTAAAGCTCGGGTTTCCGAAGCGGGAAACGAGTGCGGCGGGATCGACCGGGGAGACGGAGAAGGTGCTGCCGTCCGAAGACGGCTCGGCGAGCAGAAGCTGGGTCTTTTCCTCTTCAAAGGTCCCGATCCCCATTAACTGCCCCTGCCCGCAGGTCGGGACGGTCCAGGGCTCGAGATGCACAAGACGGCAGAAAACGGCATCCAGAGCGACCGGGTCGGCGGAAAAGAGGAGAACATTCATGGGAACGGGATCACCGGAGCCGGGGCCGTTCCCCTCCATCGCAACAATGCCGTCCATGATATGAAGGCGAATGTCCGTGGCGCGGTGAATGTCCGCGAGCATGCGGGCAAAGACAAGCGGATTCGGATAGCTGACATGCCCGGCGGCCTTGCGGACGCCGCAGATAAAACCGTAAACATTTTTAACGGCGCCGGTGATGCGTTCGAGGGCATGGGTCTTCATTTTACAGACACTGATGATCGCGTCGGTCTCGGTGACTTCTCTGGCAAAATAAAAGCGCTTTGCCGTCATTCCCTCGGGAAACTCGGTCAGGACCTCTTCATTCATGGCGGCGCTGCGGACGCCGAGCTTTCGGAAAGTCTCGGTCAGACCCAGCCTTGCGGAAACAGCCTCAC
>JAZRYN010000154.1:0-14637 GCA_045600745.1 Lachnospiraceae bacterium | reverse complement strand
ATGCGGTATAATCACCCTGTTTAATTTTAGTTGGTTGCATAACTGAATTATACCACAAACGCCGAGGCTTATCACCCCGGCGTTTCGTGTTATTCGGCTTTTTTTGAAAAGGGCCGCCGCATCTTAGTGCGACAGCCCCTTTCTGTATCTTTACGGCGCCGCGGTGGTTCTTAGGAATCGCTTCCTCGATCCGGCGGCAGCACCTGTTTGCCGGCATTTTTGACCCGGCAGGCCGGTGCCTTATGCAAAGTCAACGGTATTCGTGATCTCGGCAGCGCCTTCCAGATTCTGATAGACATAAACGACCGCATAATGCGGAACGGCTTCGGGCGTCACCGCGGTGACCTCGCAGAGAATGGCATAGTTTATGCCGGCCACGACCTGCGTCGCCAGAAGAGCCGCCGGGTCGTAGGCGGCGCCGGTCAGTCCTTCGACTGCCTTTTCAAGAGCTGCCTTTGCCTCCTTCGTCACCACCGGGGTCTCGGGAGCCGTCCAGCCGCCGGCAAGTCCGGGAGCGCCGACTTCGGCCTCGCTGCCAAGAACAGCCGTGATCTCGGCATTTTTCTCCAGATCCTCGTAGATCGTGACCAGTGCATAGTGGGCTTCCGCACCGGGTGTCATACTCACCGCACTGCAAAGAATGAGGTGGTTTACCCCGGCCACGACCTGGCTGGCGACATTGGCGACCGGCGTATAGCCTGTTCCGTCTAAGCCTTCACTGGCTTTTTCCACCAAAGCCTTGATTTCTTCGGTGACCTCGGGGCTTTCGGCTCTGGTCCAGCCGCCGCCGGTGAGAACTTCCGGTTCGGTGCCCCCTTCCTCGGTGCCGGTGGGATCCGATTCCGTGGTATCATCCTCTGCCTTCGTCGTTTTTTCCTCTGCCTTAGTCGTGTCCTCCTCGGCTTTGGTCGTGTCCGTTCCGGTCTGGCCGCATGCCGCCAGAGCAAGGATCATGGTCGCCGCAAGCAAAACGGCAAAAAGTTTTTTCATCATGTTTTTCTCCTTCTATGCTTTAAATTATTAACGGTTTTATCCGTTCAGTTAGAATACAATCGGGAGCGAAAAAAAGTTGCAGCCCGAAAAAATAATTTGAACGCCTTACCAAATATAGATCTCGGCGCTCCGGGACGGAAGGGAAAGCGGCAGCTTCCCCTCCGGCGTCTGTACGTTTTTTTTGCCGAGGTTTACGGATACGTCGCTCGAATGCAGCACGCGGGTGACCGAAAGCGGGGCCTTCCCGGTAATATCTGCCAGGGCAAGCTCAAGGTTCGCCGTCTCTGTCCCGGTGTAGATCACCACCAATGCCGCCTCCTCTCCGATAAAGCGTGCGTAGGAAACAAGCTTTTCCGCTATGACCACCGGTACAAGAGAGCCCTCCTTAAACACCGGAATATTTTTATGCAGCCGCACCGCGTTCAGGTAAAAATCCTGCAGCTCGGTATCCTCCTTCCCCCACGGGAAGGGCCTGCGATCGTCCGGGTCGGTAAAGCCGCAAAGGCCGGCTTCATCGCCGTAGTAAATGCCCGGTGCGCCGGGCAGCGTCATCTGCATAACGACGCCCGACCGCAGCAGCGGCTTCGAAACGCCCTCTTCGGCCTCTTTGGCCTCATTCCTGCCGAGGCGGCCGGTCTTATGGTTCGTCCGGGTAAGGAATCGTGAATGATCGTGGTTATCCAGCTCATTCAGTGCCGTCATCAGAGACTGCCGGGGAAAGCCCGCCGAGGCCTTTTGATAGCTGTCCCAGAACAGCGCACCGTTCCCCTCCGCTTTTTCATCATAGCCGTCGCTGTGCTTTTCGACGCCGGTCAGAAAGAGCGACACCGGATCCATAAATGCGTCATAGTTCATCACGCTGTCCCACTCATCTCCGCCCAGCCAGTCGTCTGCGGGGCCGTAGTGCTCTGCCAGGATCAAGGCATCCGGCCTCACCGTGCGCACGTGCTTCCGAAACTCCTTCCAGAAGGCATGGTTTTCTTCCGGACTGTGGCACAGATCAGCAGCCACGTCAAGCCGCCAGCCGTCCGCATGATACGGCGCACCGAGCCATTTTTCCGCAATGCGGAAGATCTCCCGGCGAAGCTTAGGGGAGCCGTCCAGATTCAGCTTCGGCAGCGTCTCGTTTCCCCACCAGCACTCATATTCGTGATCGTCGGAAAAGCGGAAATATGAGGCGGATTCACATCCGGCATCCCACCATGCGCCCACATGCCCGGTATATTTCCGGTATATTTCGCGGCGGTCCATCCACTTATGGAAATCGCCGCAGTGATTGAACACGCCGTCCAGCACAACGCGCATGCCCTTTTTGTGCGCCTCCTCGATCAGGCGGACAAGCAGCGCATCCGAGGCCTCAAGATTCTCGGGCGCGGTCGTGCGGATCCCGTAGCGGTCCTCTCCCTCCGCATCCTTAACGATCACCCCCAGATGCGGGTCAACGTGTTCGTAATCCTGCGTGTTGTATTTATGGCTCGAGGGCGATACAAAGACCGGGTTCAGATACAGGACGTCCGTCCCAAGCCCCCGCAGATAGACAAGGTGATCCATAATGCCCTGCAGGTCGCCGCCGTAAAAGCAGTTGAAATCGCCCTGTCCCACCGGTTCATCCCACGCCGCACGGCGGCAGGGAGCTCCGGTCGCATCCGAATATTCTCCGTCGCAGGGGTCATTGGCCGCATCGCCGTTGGCAAAGCGATCGGGAAAGATCTGATACCAGACTGCGCCCCTTGCCCAATCCGGTACCGTAAAATGCGGCAGCACCGTGAAGGGCTTGACCTCCGACGCCTGCCCGCATGATCCGTTTTTCCCGTAATACCGAACCGTTCCGTCTTCCGCTGCCGCGGCGAAATAATATTCCGCCCGCTCCCGCACGCCTTCCGCCCCGGCTTCATAAAACAGGTAGTCGCCGCGCGAAAAGACTGGCGTCATTTCCCGGACAGAGACTTCCCCGTCCCGGTTCAAATGGAAAGAGACAACGGTTCCCTTGCCCTGAAAGACCCGGAAGCGGACCGTAAAGGCCTCGCCTTCCCGGGGTTCCGCGGGCGTGCGGAAATTCACTGTCTCGTCGCTGAAATATTGCAGGGTCATCAAACGATAACCTCTTCCTCTGTTTTTCTAAAATAAGCAGACCGGTCTGCGGAGAAAGCGGCACCCGGTCATTCCGGAAGCGCTTCCGTCTTGAGCGAAGGCTCCGCCGCTTCCCTGAAAATGGTTTCGAACTCGGTCTGATCCAGCTTTTCCTTTTTGATCAGAGCCTCGGCCACCGCCGTTAACGCCGCACGGTGTTCTTCAAGGATCGCCTTGGCCTTCTTATAACAATCGTCAACAATACCGCGGATCTCCTGATCGATCAGCGAAGCGGTCTGCTCGCCGTATTCGCGGGTGTGGCCGTAATCACGTCCGATAAAGACCTCTCCTTCTCCGCCGTAATCGATCATTCCGATGGAATCGCTCATGCCGTATTTCATGACCATCGCCTTGGCTCTGGCCGTGGCATTCCGGATGTCCTGGCTGGCGCCGGTCGTAATATCACCGAAGGTCATCTCCTCGGCGATCCGTCCGCCGAGATCGACCATGATCTGCTCCAGGATCTCTGTTTTCGTATTGAACATCTCGTCCTTTTCCGGCAGCGGCATGGTATAGCCGGCGGCCCCCACGCCCGTCGGGATCACGGAAATGGTATGCACGGGCCCGACGTTCGGCAGGACCTGGAACAAAACTGCATGGCCGGATTCGTGATAGGCCGTGATGCGCTTTTCCTTGTCGGAAATGATGTGGCTCTTCTTTTCGCCGCCGATCCCGACCTTGATAAAGGCCCTGTCCAGATCGGATTGAAGCAGATACTGACGGCCTTCCTTGGCAGCCAGTATCGCGGCCTCGTTCAGCAGGTTCTCCAGATCCGCTCCCGAAAAGCCGGCTGTCGTTTGGGCTACTCTGGCCAGATCCACATCGTCTCCCAGCGGCTTATTACGGGCATGTACCTTAAGGATCGCTTCGCGGGCCTTCACGTCAGGTCTCGATACGCCGATCTTCCGGTCAAAACGGCCGGGACGCAGGATCGCGGGATCCAGAATGTCCACGCGGTTGGTCGCCGCCATGACGATAATACCGGAATTGACGGCAAAGCCGTCCATTTCCACAAGCAGCTGGTTCAGTGTCTGTTCCCGTTCGTCGTGGCTGCCGCCAAGGCCGGTTCCCCTCTGGCGGGCGACCGCATCGATCTCGTCGATAAAAACGATGCAGGGGGCATTTTTCTTGGCCTCGTCAAAAAGGTCGCGGACACGGCTTGCGCCGACGCCGACGAACATTTCCACGAAATCGGAGCCGGAAATGCTGAAGAAGGGCACGCCTGCCTCGCCGGCAATGGCTTTGGCAAGCAGCGTCTTACCGGTCCCGGGAGGGCCGACAAGCAGAATGCCCTTCGGGATGCGCGCACCGAGGCTGGTATATTTCTTCGGGTCCTTCAGGAAATCCACGATCTCCTCCAGATCCTCCTTTTCCTCCTGCAGACCGGCCACGTCCTTGAAGTTCGTTTTGCTGCCCTTGACAAGGGTCGCCCGGCTCTTGCCGAAGTCCATCATTTTCGCGTTCGCGCCGCCTCCGCCGTTTGCCCGGACGATCATGACGATCACAAAGGCAAGCATCCCCACCGTCAGCAGGATCGAGATGATCGTCCAGATATCGGTCTTCGCCTGCACATCGGTAAAGGTCCATTTGAGCTTGGCGCCGTTATTCTGATACTGCATCAGCATGTTCTGGATCTGGACCGTATCCGCCGTATAGAAGTAATAATTGGTCGTGTCGTTGTCGATATTGAAATAAACAACGCCGGTAGGCACGTCGGTGTTCTGCCGAACGGTGACCGTATTCACGATGTTGTCTTCCAGACAGTCGATGAACTCCTTGAGGTAGACCTCCTTGCTGTTCCTGTTTCCGCCCAGCACGAGCGCATAAAAAACGATCGAGAGGACGAGCAGCATGAGGATCATGAGGCCGGGGCTGCGGCGCTTTACTTGCGTCTGATTCTGATTCATCAATTACTCCTTACTCGTCAAAGATCACGTAGCCGATATAGTTCAGGTTGCGGTAGCGCTGATCGTAATCGAGTCCGTATCCCACCACAAATTTATCTTCTATGGTAAAGCCCCGGTAGTCAACGACCACCTCCGGATGAGTCCTGCGGGAGGGCTTATCAAGGAGGGTCGCCAGCTTCAGCGAAGCCGGATTGCGTCGTCTCAGGATATCCTGCAGATAGCACAGCGTATTGCCGGAATCGATGATATCCTCAACGAGCAGCACGTGGCGGCCTTCGATCGGCTCGTCCAGGTCCTTGTTCATGCGGACCGCGCCGCTGGAGACCGTTCCTCCTCCGTAGCTGGAACAGCTCATGTAATCGAAGGTCACCGGTACCGTAAGGTGCTTTGCCAGCTCGCACATGAAGGGAACGCTGCCCTTCAGGATGCCGACCAGATGCAGCTCCCTGCCCGCATAGTCCCTGTTGATATCCGCGGCGACCTCGCGGATGCGTGCCTCGACGTCTTCACTGCTGATCAGGACTCCCAGATGATGTTTCTTCATGATCTCCCCCATACTGTATCTCAATAACCGTTTTTGTCTTCCCGCTGATCTTCGCGGCTGCCGAAATACGGCTGCCCACGACCCAGAGGACATGGGCGCCCGATGCGGCTAACGGAATATGATCCCGCTGACTGAGCGGGATCTTTTCGTTGACGAAAAAATCCTGCAGGCTCTGTCTGCCCCCTCCGGGAAGGATCAGGTAATCCCCCTTCCGGCGGGTCCGGAAACAAAGCGGCTCTGTAATTGTATCATAATCAAGCCATTTCGTATACTTCTTTTTCGGGATCGCCGAACATTCCTCTGCCGGCATCAGGCGCACGGAAAAGCTCCGTTCAAGCCCTTCCGGCGGGTCCTTGGGCAGGCAGGCGGCCTTCTCCGCCGGCAGCATATGCAGCCCCAGCTGATCCCGGAGGACGCATCGGCCGCCGGGAAGAGAGGTGAAACGTCCGCTCTGCCCGTCAAGCAGGCTCTCCAACGCCTTAAAATGAGACTCTCCGATATCCTTTGATCCGCCGTTTTCCTTGAGCCAGAGGGCAAGCACGCGCTGCCTGATAAGCGGCGTCTGCCGTCTTAACGCAGACAGCTCAAGGCTCCCGCCGCAGCTTGATAAAGAAAACGCCTCCTCGGCAAGCGTCTGCAGGCAGGCCTCCTGCGCAGCCGTCTTTTCGGCAAGGGCCGCCATGTGCCGCGTCGCCCGCGGAAAGATCTCTTCTAACTGCGGAAGGACCTCCTGCCGCAGCCTGCTCCTTGTGTTGTCTCCGGAAAAGTTGGTGGAATCCTCGCACCATCCGGTTCCGGAACGCCGGACGAAGGCTTCGATCTCTTCCCTTTCCGCCCAGAGAAGCGGCCGGATCAGGGTAAAGCCCCGGCTGTCCGTGCGCTTTTGCCGCATCCCGGCAAGCCCGGACGGCCCGCTGCCGCGGCAAAGATTCATCAGCACCGTCTCGGCCTGATCATTCAGATGATGCGCAGCCGCGATCACCGCATGGTGACGCCCGGCCTCCTCCGCGAAGATCTCCATGCGCCTTCTTCTTCCGGCCTCCTCGAGCGTTTCTCCGCTCGTTTCGGCCTGCGCCGGGATGTCTTCATGCCTGACCGTAAGAGGCACGCGAAGCCTTGCACAAAGCTCCCTGCAGAACGCCTCATCGCGGTCTGCCTCCTCTCCCCGTATTCCGTGGTGGATATGCAGGGCAAGGACCTCCGCAAGCTGCAGCGATTCCCTGAGGCCGGAAAGGAGCAGCAGAAGGCATACCGAATCGCAGCCCCCGGAAAGTGCGCAGATCACGCGGTCTCCCGGAGACAGCAGGGCATATTTGCGGATATAGTCGGCCGTCTTTCGTTCCATTTTTCTTCTTTCCTTACGGCGTAAAAAGGTGCGCCGCTTAATCGCCGGGCTTTACGATCACCTCGTCAGGGAACACCAGCCCCAGCTTTTCACGGGCGATCTGCTCAATATATTTCAGCGTCTGCCGCATACGGCTTTCATTTTCCAGATTTTCCGCAATATCGGATTCGGCGGAAAGCTCAGCGGCAAGCTCGCTCTCCCGGCTCAGGTAAGCGGCCTCCTTCTGCTTCAGGGAACGGATGTAAAAGCCCATGCCGCCCAGCAGAAACACCGCAGCCACCGCTAACGCCGCCACGGATGCTCTGCGCTGACGGCGTTCCTTTCTCGCCTTCGAGGCCTTGACCTCCCTGTCGATCCTGGCTCTTGCCATGCGGTCTTCAAAATTCTGTTCGTTGTTTTTCACCGCTTCACCTCTACAGATATTCAAACATTTCTTCCGCTTCTTCCTTGCGGACCGTCTCCTTCACGCTCAGGACGCGCGCCCTCACGCTGCGGTTGCCGAAGCCGATCTCGAGTTCGTCTCCCACCTTTACCTCATAAGAGGCTCTGGCCGCTTTGCCGTTCACCGATACGCGCCCGGCGTCGCAGGCTTCGTTGGCGATCGTGCGGCGTTTGATCAGGCGCGAGACTTTCAGATATTTGTCAAGACGCATCTTCATTCTCCTTTTTGCGCGGCTCCGTCCTTACCTGCGGCTCTGCGGGCGGCTTTTTCCTCTGCCTTGACCCGTTTCCAGATGGCAAGGGCTTCCTCGGGCGTATCCGCCTTTTCTCCGGCGAAGACATGCGGATGTCTGCGGATCATTTTCCCGGCGATGCCGG
Source organism: Lachnospiraceae bacterium (assembly GCA_045600745.1). Classification (GTDB taxonomy): domain Bacteria; phylum Bacillota; class Clostridia; order Lachnospirales; family Lachnospiraceae; genus UBA6987. Next base: position 6,899 of record JAZRYN010000154.1, on the reverse strand, counting down.
ATACGACATCGTCAAAAGTGAAATATCCGTCTGCTTCCGCCATATCGCTGAACAGCAGCAGATGCAGCAGCACATCGCCGAGCTCCTCGCACAGGTTCTCCTTATCGCCGCTGTCAACGGCAGCCTGTACCTCCGCCGTTTCTTCGGCGATATACGGCTTCAGCGTTTCATAGCTTAACGTCCTGTCCCAGGGGCAGCCCCCTTCTCCCCGCAGCTCATGGATGATCTCCCGCAGCTCTTCCATGCTGTAGCTTTCCTTTAATTCGCGCTTCATTTATTTCCTCTCATCATCAGACGCCGCGGGCGATAGTTCCGGCAGCTCCTGCTGTCCCCGCAGTTCGATCTTCGGGCCGCCCTTTTTCTCCAGGTACTCGCGGGTGATCGTCACACGGCCGATATTGTCGTCCTTCGGGATCTCATACATGATATCGAGCATGTATTCCTCAAGGATGGCCCTGAGCCCGCGCGCCCCCGTTTTCTTTTCCATGGCCTTTTCGGCGATCAGCTCCAGCGCATCCTCTTCAAAGCGCAGGTCTACCTCGTCCATCGCCAGAAGCTTCACATACTGCTTCAGGATCGCGTTTTTCGGTTCTTTCAGAATGCGGACAAGATAATCCCGGTTCAGGGACTCGAGCGTTACCAGGACCGGCAGTCTGCCGAGAAATTCCGGGATCATGCCGAACTTTCTTAGATCTTCCATACCGGCCTTCGTCAGGATACCGGCATCGTCCATGCCGTCCTCTGCGGCCTTTAACTCGCCGGCAAAGCCTATGCCCGATGCCTTGTTCAGGCGCTCGCGGATGATGTTTTCCAGTTCGGGGAAGGCGCCGCCGCAAATAAAGAGGATATTGCTCGTATCGATCATGGTCGTCGGCACCATCGGATTCTTGCTGGCCGCTCCGACCGGCACCTCCATTCTGGTCCCTTCGAGCATTTTCAGCAGCTCCTGCTGAACCGATTCCCCGCTCACGTCGCGGCTCGTCATGTTCTGCTTTTTGGCGATCTTATCGATCTCGTCGATGTAGACGATGCCGTGCTCCGCACGGTCAACATCATTATCCGACGCCGCAAGCAGCTTTGACAGCACGCTCTCGATATCGTCTCCGATGTATCCGGCCTCTGTGAGGCTCGTGGCGTCGGCAATGGCAAGCGGCACCTTTAAGAGTCTTGCCAGCGTTTTGACCAGAAACGTCTTTCCGGAGCCGGTCGGGCCAATCATCAGCATGTTGGATTTTTCGATCTCGATGCCGTCGTTTTTCTCGCAGAAGACGCGCTTATAATGATTGTACACCGCCACAGCCATGGCTTTTTTCGCCTGTTCCTGACCGACGACATACTCATCCAGCATCGCCTTGATGCGGTGCGGACGCGGAATATCCTTCATGGTCAGCCGTTCGGCGGCTTTCTCCTCCTCCGTCTTGCGCTTTTTGACATTTCCCGCCTGTCTCTCCGGTATGATGCGGCCAAGCTGGATGCGCCCGATCGGGATCTTCGGCAGGCTGTTGATATCAAGGCCGTTCTGGTTGAAGCTGTCAAAGGACTTCTGCATACAGTCCGTGCAGATGTTCAGCCCGCCGGGCATCTGCAGCATGCCGCTTGTCTGGCTTTCCGGCCTGTGGCACATGCTGCAGTAGCGTTCCGTGCGCTGTCCCCCGCCGGAGGGCTTTCCGGCGTCTGTCCTGCCGCCTCCGTCTTCGGGCTTTTTTTCTCCGCTTTCCTCCACGGCATCCAGGATGTCGGTATCTACCTCGTCATCCGTATGTTTATTGCTGCTGTCAAATTCACTCATTTTTGTTTTCCTCCTCACAGAGGTAGTGGCGCTCCAGCGTTTTCCGGATGTACTGTCCGGTATAGGAGCTTTCGACCCGGGCGACTTCCTCGGGCGTTCCCTGTGCCATCAGCGTGCCGCCGCCGTCACCGCCCTCCGGGCCGAGGTCGATGATATAGTCGGCGCATTTGATAACGTCTAAGTTGTGTTCGATCACCACCACCGTATTACCGCCGGAGGCCAGTTTTTTCAGGATCTCCGTCAGCTTATGCACATCGGCAAAATGCAGGCCGGTCGTCGGTTCGTCAAGGATATACAAGGTCCTTCCGGTCTCTCGGCGCGAAAGCTCGGTGGCCAGCTTGATGCGCTGCGCCCCACCGCCCGAAAGCGTCGTGGGCGGCTGGCCGAGCCGGATATAGGCCAGGCCGACATCATGCAGCATTCGGATCTTCTGGCGGACGGACGGCACATGCTCGAAGAAAGGAAGCGCCTCCTCCACCGTCATATCCAAGACCTCCGCAATGTTTTTGCCCTTGTAGCGGACCTCCAGCGTTTCGCGGTTATAGCGTTTCCCGCCGCACACCTCGCACGGCACATAGACATCCGCCAGAAAGTGCATCTCGATCTTGATAATGCCGTCGCCGGAGCACGCCTCACAGCGGCCGCCCTTGACATTAAAGCTGAACCGCCCCTTCTGATAGCCTCTCGCCCTGGCGTCGGCAGTCTGGGCAAAAAGGTCGCGGATCAGATCAAAGGCGCCGGTATAGGTGGCCGGATTCGAGCGAGGCGTCCGGCCGATCGGAGACTGGTCGATGGCAATGACCTTATCGATCTGCTCCAGTCCGTCGATCCCGTCGCACAAGCCGGCGTCGCTCTTTGTGCGGTAAAGCATGCGCTGGGCATTCTTATACAGGATCTCGTTGACGAGCGAGCTCTTTCCCGAGCCGGAAACACCGGTAACGCAGGTGAAAACACCTGTCGGGAAAGCGACGTCGATATGCTTCAGATTATGCTCTGCCGCACCGCGGACGGTGATCCAGCCCTGCGGGGTGCGGCGCGTCTCCGGCACGGGGATGCGTTTTCTGCCGGACAGATAATCGCCGGTGATCGATTTTCCGCAGTCGATCAGGTCCTGCGCCGTACCGACGGCAACGATCTCGCCGCCGTGCTCGCCGGCCCCTGGGCCGATATCGATGATGGTATCCGCTGCCCACATGGTCTCTTCATCGTGCTCGACCACGAGCACGCTGTTGCCCAGATCGCGCAGGTGCTTCAAGGTCGACAGCAGCTTTGCGTTGTCCCGCTGATGCAGACCGATCGACGGCTCATCCAGAATATAGGAAACGCCGACCAGGCCGCTCCCGACCTGGGTAGCCAGCCGGATGCGCTGGCTTTCCCCGCCCGAAAGCGTTCCTGCCGCCCGGGTCAGGCTCAGATAATCGAGTCCCACATCCACCAGAAAGCCGAGCCGTGAATTGACCTCCCGCAGGATCGGCGCAGCGATCGTCTGTTCATTCGGCGTAAAGCGGAGCGCCGCAAGATCCTTCTTGACCTCGCCGACCGGCTGGTTGGTCAGCTCATAAATATTCTTACCTCCGACTGTAACTGCGAGTGAAGTTTTCTTAAGGCGCATTCCCTTACAGGCTTCACACGGGGAAAACCGCATATATTTTTCATATTCTGCCCGGGCCGTCTGGCTGCTCTCCCGGTAGCGGCGCTCCAGATTCGCGATCAGTCCCTCAAACTTCACATCATAGACGCCCCGTCCGCGCTGTCCCTTGTAGGGCACCGCCACGCTGTCCGGGAAGCCGTCATAAATATAGCGCTGCTGAAAGAGCGGATCAAGCGCTCCGAACGGCTTCGTCATATCGATATGGTAAAAGTCTGCCAGCGCCTTGTTGACCGCATAGCCGAAGCTGTCCTTCTTGCCGGAATTGATCCAGCCGGGCGCCAGAATGCAGCCTTCATTCAAGCTTTTTTCCTCATCCAGGATCAGCTCGCGCGCAAATCTCATCGTATAGCCGAGTCCCAGACAGTCCGGGCAGGCGCCGAAGGGATTATTAAAGGAAAAGCTTCTCGGCTCGATCTCCTCCATGCTGATGCCGCAGTCGGGGCAGGAAAAATGCTCACTGAAGCTCAGCAGCTCTCCGTCTATTTCTGCCGAAACAAGACCGTCGGCCAGTCCGAGCGCCGTTTCCAGTGAATCATTCAGGCGGGATTCGAGGCCCGGACGCACCGCGATGCGGTCCACCACGATCTCGATCGTATGCTTGATATTTTTTTCCAGAACGATCTCTTCGTCCAGATCGCGCACCTCGCCGTCCACGCGGGCTCTGACAAATCCGCGGCGTCTGGCGTCCTCGAGCAGCTTTTCATGGCGTCCCTTCTTTCCCCGCACGACCGGGGCAAGGATCTGCATGCGCGTCCGCTCGGGATAGCGCATGAGCTGTTCCACCATCTCGTCCACGGTCTGCCTGCGGATCTCGCGTCCGCAGTTCGGGCAGTGCGGGATCCCCACCCGCGCATACAGAAGCCGCAGGTAATCATAGATCTCTGTCACGGTGCCCACCGTTGAACGGGGGTTGCGGTTCGTCGATTTCTGATCGATGGAAATGGCCGGGGAAAGGCCGGTAATGGATTCCACATCGGGCTTGTCCATCTGTCCGAGAAACTGTCTGGCATAGGAGGAAAGGGACTCCATATAGCGCCGCTGCCCTTCGGCATAAATGGTCTCGAAGGCCAGCGAAGATTTCCCCGAGCCGGATAGGCCGGTCAGCACGACCAGCTCGTTCCGCGGAATGTCCACGTCCAGATGCTTCAGATTATGCTCGGCGGCGCCGCGGACCTTGATGTACTGTTTCGGCATTCTTTCCACGGCTTATTCTCCTCTGTCCACCAGTATTTTTTTCAGCTCGATCATGCGGTCCCGCTGGAAGGCCGCCTCCTCGAAGTTCAGTTCGGCAGCCGCCGTATGCATCTTCTTCGTCACTTCCGCGATCAAAAGCTTCAACTCCCTCTCGTCCATCGATTCCGGATCCTTGTCCAGCGACCGTTTCAGCGGTTTTTTCTCATCCAGTCTGTGAGAGATCGCAATCAGGTCGCGGACTGCCTTTTTTACCGACTGCGGCGTGATGCCGTGCGCATCGTTGTAGGCCTGCTGGATCTTCCGTCTGCGGTTTGTTTCGCCGATGGCGCCAGCCATGGAATCGGTCATCGTGTCCGCATACAGCACCACGTGTCCCTCGGCATTTCTTGCCGCACGGCCTATCGTCTGGATGAGCGAGGTCTCCGACCGCAGAAAGCCCTCCTTATCGGCGTCCAGGATCGCCACAAGCGAGATCTCCGGGATGTCCAGCCCCTCACGCAGCAGATTGATGCCGACAAGCACATCAAACACATTCATGCGCATGTCGCGGATGATCTCGACCCGTTCCAGCGTGTCGATGTCCGAATGCAGATAACGCACACGGATGCCGGCTTCTCTGAGGTACTGCGTCAGGTCCTCCGCCATGCGTTTGGTCAGCGTGGTCACCAGGACCTTTCCGCCCTTTTCCGTTTCCTTCCGGCAGCGGCCGATCAGGTCATCCACCTGTCCCTCGACGGGGCAGACCGTCACCTCCGGGTCCAGCAGGCCGGTCGGTCGGATCACCTGCTCCGCCCGCAGCTGCTCGTGCGACTTCTCATAATCCGCAGGCGTTGCGCTCACAAAAAGGACCTTGTTCAGCTTTGCTTCGAACTCCGTGAAGTTTAGCGGCCGGTTGTCTAACGCCGACGGCAGCCGGAAACCGTAGTCCACGAGCGTCTGCTTGCGGCTCCTGTCCCCCGCGTACATGGCGCGCACCTGCGGCACGGTCATGTGCGACTCATCGATCATCAGGATAAAATCTTCCGGGAAATAATCAAACAGGGTGTGCGGCGTTTCCCCCGCCGGACGTCCCTCCAAATGTCTCGAGTAGTTTTCGATCCCGGAACAGAAGCCCGTCTCCCGCATCATTTCCAGGTCGAAATGCGTGCGCTCCGAGATCCGCTGTGCTTCAAGCAGGCGGTCGTGCTTCACGAACCATTGCTCCTGCTGCTTCAGCTCCTCCTCGATATCGCGGATCGCGCGCTGCATCTCCTCCGGCCCCACGACATAATGCGAGGCGGGAAAGACCACCAGGTGATCCAGACTTGCCTTGATATGACCGGTCACGATGTCGATCTCAAGGATCCGGTCGATCTCGTCTCCGAAAAACTCGATACGGAAGGCATTTCCCGCTTCCGCCGCCGGAACCACCTCCACCGTGTCGCCATGCACCCGGAAGCAGCCGCGCTTCAGCTCCAGATCGCTGCGCGTGTACTGCATATCGACCAGCCGTCTCAGGACCTCGCCGCGGTCACGCTCCTGCCCGGGGCGCACGGACAGGGTCATGTTCTGATAATCCACCGGGCTGCCCAGTCCGTAAATGCAGGAGACCGACGAGACAATGATCACGTCCTCCCGCTCGGAAAGCGAGGCCGTCGCCGAATGGCGCAGCCGGTCGATCTCGTCATTGATGGCGGAATCCTTGGCGATATAGGTGTCCGAGGAGGGCACATAGGCTTCCGGCTGGTAATAATCATAGTAGCTGACGAAGTATTCGACGGCATTTTCGGGGAAATATTCCTTGAATTCACCGTAAAGTTGTGCTGCCAGCGTCTTATTGTGCGCCAGCACCAGTGCCGGCCTTCCGAGCCGTTTGATCACATTTGCCATGGTGAAGGTCTTGCCGGATCCGGTCACCCCCAGCAGCGTCTCAAAACGGTTTCCGGACTCAAAGCCTCTGACCAGTTCGTCGATCGCTTCCGGCTGATCGCCGGTCGGCGCATATTCGGATCGCAGACGGAATTCTGCCATAGATAAAAGCTCCCTCCCTTGCGGATATTCCCCCATTTTCACAGCCTATTATTTTATCACAAAAAACCGCCGTTAGCAACAAAGCCGGCGGCGGCAGATCCTTAACCTAAATTATAATTGTAACTTCTACTCTTCCAATCCAATGTAGAACTTAGTCTCGGAAATGTAGACTTTACTCTTGCACACAAGATTCCATTTGTATATTGATAACGGCATATCTTTTGTATTATCCTTCTTATTGTTCCCGGCGGCGGC
>JAZRYN010000153.1:0-3187 GCA_045600745.1 Lachnospiraceae bacterium | reverse complement strand
CTCCTCGAAGCTTTTTTTTACCACAAAAGAGGTGGTTATTTCGTTTCGCTGATAAAAATTGCCGCGCACGATGAAGCGGATCATTTCCGCCTTTAGCGTCAGTGTTTTCAGCACCGCTGCCGTAATGTTCTGAAAATGATTATATTTGATGTCGGCCTTTTCCGCGTTCTTTTTGCGGATATATTCGTTGGTTGCCGTATAATCGATCTTCACGGGCAAAAATGCCTCGTTATCGCACCGGTTCGGATAGATTATTCCGGTAATATAGTGGAGTGAATCAAGTTCTCGTATCAGTCTTCCGTCTTTTCTGTCTCCCCAGGCCATAGGGCACCTCCTAAAAAACAGTAGAATTATAGCCTTATTTTACCGAATTGTAAAGCATTCCTGCGCAGCCTGCGGTCGTTAATCAGCAGCGTCTCTTCCTCTCTTCTTATCTTCTGCCGGTGAAGAGTCCTGCCGCCGCCCTTATGCAGCGCTGACAGCCGGGCTATGACCCCGTATCAAAAAAAGCTTGTCATTTGTATCCATCTATACTATGATGAAGCTACAATTTGAAAGGAGCGTTTATCCATGGGGAAATTTGTCATTAAGGAAGCTAAAGGCGGCTTTCGTTTCAGTCTCAAGGCGGCTAACGGTGAAGTCATTGGCGTGAGCCAGGTCTATGCCTCCGAGGATACGTGCTTAAACGGTATTGAAAGCGTGAAGAAAAATGCGGCGGAAGCCAAGCTTGAAGATCAGACTGCGGCAGCCCCGGCAGCCGTCACCAATCCGAAATTCGAGGTCTATAAGGACAAGGCGGGTGAATTCCGTTACCGCATGAAGGCCCGCAACGGTGAGATCATCCTCTCCGGCGAAGGCTACAAGGCAAAGGCCTCCTGTCCCAACGGCATTGATTCCATCCGCCGTAATGCACCTGAAGCTCCCGTTGTCAAGGAATGAGCCGGCCGCGTATCCGTCCGGCTTTTGAGGCAGAGCGGCCGAGATCGCTTCTGCCTTTCGCAGACCGAAAAAGCTCCTTCTCCGCTTGATCCCGGGGGAGGAGCTTTTTTATGCTTCGAGGAGGCCCTTATCAGTATGCGGTGGTCATGGCGCCGTCGCAGAGGAAGGACTGGCCGGTCAGAGAGCCGTTCGCCTCACTCATCAGGAAGGCGGCAAGGCGTCCGATCTCATCGACCGTCTGGTAACGGCGCTGGGGGAAGTCCGCGGAGTCACGCTTCGTGTATTCCTCCTCGGAAATGCCCTCCTTTTCGGCGCGCATGGTGTTCAGATACTTGATGCGGTCGGTATAGATACGGCCGGGGCCGATGGTGTTGACCAGAATATTGTCCCTGCCGAGCTCACGGGCAAGCGACTTGGAAAGGCCGACCACGCCCATACGGAAGGTATTGGAAATGATCAGGTTGTCCAGTGCCTGCTTGATGGAGGAGGAGGTGCTGTTCAGGATGCGGCCCTCTCCGGCTGCCCGCATGTAGGGAAGCGCGGCACGAATGGCCACAATATAGCTGTGCAGGCATTTTTCGTAGCCGTCTGCCCAGTCAGCCTCATTGACGGCGTCGAAGCTGCCCGCCTTGGGGCCGGGGCAGAGATTGACCAGACCGTATACGCTGCCAAGGTCCTTTGCGGCATCGTTGATCAGCTTCACGATGCTGTCCGGGTCCTTAATATCGGAAATATACGGGTAGGGACGGTTGCCGGTCTCCTTTTCGATGTATTCCACTGCGGCGTCCAGATCGTTCTTAAACGGCTCTGCCGTAGTAATGACGACCTTTGCGCCTTCTCTGGCAAGCTCCGTGGCAATGCCGCGGCCGATACCGGCCGCCGATGATAAGCATACGATGACTTTGTCTTTTAATCCGAGATCCATGATGATCCTCCTGATGATACTATGGTTTTCCGCTTTTGCCGGATCTCCTTCGTCCGCGCTTACGAAGAGGGGAAGCGCTTTCCCGAAGGGAGATCAGGCCTTTTCCGGATGCTTTTTCAGATCCACGACCGGGTTTACTAACGGTTCCATGGAGAAGCCGTCGGGACCATAAATGCGGCATTCCGCGATATCGCCGTCCGCAAGACCGAAGGCGCGCGGCGTTCCGGTGGACAGCACGTCTCCGGCAAGCCACCCCTGGATAGAGGAGTGAAGCGCGACCAGACGGGCCGGCCTGTGGGTCATATTGGAGACAACATTTTTGGCGTAGACCTCTCCGTTATGTACGCTCTGAACCTCTAATTTCAGCACATCCGGGACCTCATCGGGCGTCACGAGCTGAGGGCCGAAGGAAAAGAAGGTCGGGAAGTTCTTTACGATGCAGAGGTAGCGGGGATTTCCCTTAAGAAATTCATTTCCCTTAAGGATAGATTCCTCGGTCATATCCAGAATGGTGGTGTAGCCGGCGACTGCATCGAGCCAGTTCTCCTCGCTCACGTCGCGGCAGTCCTTGCCGAGGATAACGCCGAGCTCTGCCTCTGCCGTTGTTTTCAGGGCTTCCTTCATGGCCGGCATGTGGATCTCGTCCCCCGGGCCGATCAGGGTGTCGGGCATCTTGAAGAAGCTGCCGGGAAAGCCCTGCGGAGCGGCGTCGCCGATGTCGCCAGCATGATCGACATAGTTCAGCCCGATTCCGAATATCCTTCTGGGATTGCGGTACAGCGGAGCATATTCGACCTTTTCATAGGGAACGGTGCCGGAAAGCTTCGTCAGCTCCTCTTTTCCGCCGTTATTATACCAGGTGGTCAGGCCCTTCAGCTGACCTTCCGTGATCAGGTCATACAGGTTCTCCTTCCAGGCCGTGCCCTTTTCCGCATTCAGGGCATGAATGGGAAGGATCCCCTTTTCGGTAACGATGCCGGCGGTCTCTCCGCCGCAAAGCTTAATGGTTGCGAGTCTCATACGGATCCTCCTTTTGTGACCGCCGCCCTCCGGACAGCATTCCGGCAGGGTCTTGCGATTTGTCCGCTTTTACGCTATCATTATATTGTCGATCTTATATCTTGTAAAATACGAAATCGAAACCGGGTTATACGTTATTTCTTATAACAGGAGGGCAAAATGTTTCGGTATAAGGATTACATCACGGCCGTCGCCGGAGAAAGGAGCTTTTCCCGGGCGGCGCAGCTGCTTCATACCTCTCAGCCCTGGCTGAGCACAAAGGTCAGGGAAGTGGAGAAGGAGCTGGGGCTTGAGCTGTTCGAC
>JAZRYN010000152.1:0-2579 GCA_045600745.1 Lachnospiraceae bacterium | reverse complement strand
CTGCATGAGAACAGCTTCGACTTCCGTCCGCAGTTCAAGGTCGTCATCAACACCAACCACCTGCCGGTCATCAACGACATGACCATGTTTCAGAGCGGACGCATTATCATTATCCCCTTCAACCGGCATTTCGAGGATGATGAGCAGGACAAGACCTTGAAGGCGGAATTTTTCAAGCCGGAGAATCAGACCGCGATCCTGAATTGGTTGGTGGACGGATACCGTATGCTCCGTCGGGAGGGCTTAACACAGCCGGATTCGGTGAAGGCCGCCACAGAGGAGTACCGCGATGACAGCGACAAGATCAAGCAGTTCTTCGAGGAATGCATGGAGGAAAGAGCAGGACATGAGCTTCGCACATCCGACGTCCACGGCGCCTATAAGGACTGGTGTATGCAGAACAACTTCGGCACAGAGAACATCAAGAACTTCAATCAAGCCCTGCGGAGCTTCGCGGAGGTGGTACGAAAACGCCCGAAGACAGGCGGAGGCGCCACTACCATGTTTCTCGGATACAGGATTATTGGAAGGGCAGAACCCCTTCAGTAATAGATGTAGCAGATGTAGCAGATCAAAAGTGTATTTTTCTATAGAGATTTTTCTTATATGGGAATTACTATTCTCATCTGCTACACCTGCTACAAAAGAAAAAACACATAGGAGGAAAAAGAAAAGATGAGTAAACACAGAATCATTGGTGTTGCTGATGACAGTACGGCGACCGGCTTCATGCACCCGTCGGATTTCAGCAACGACAGGTACGACGGGATCGGGCTGTACAAAAGGCGCAACGGGAAGCCCGTGGTGCTGTTCCGCAGCAAGAGCAAAAAGCCTCGGCACTGGCAGGTCATTGACGGGAGCATGGATTTCCACTTCCTGAGCTACGACGACGCAGTCGCCTTCTGCCGGAAGCGCGGGTACAAGCCGGTGGAGGGCAAGTGACATGACGATCAGTAGACGCATGGAAAAGCACCTTCACTGTGGGGTGGACTTCGGAGAATTCTTTCTTCTGGACGTGATCGTGAGAAAGCACAAGCCCGCCGTTGTGCTGCTGGCACCGAAGAAACCCGAGAACGAGAACACCTACTTCGGCATGAAGATCAAGGGCAGCGGGCAGTGGTACGTCTCACTGGAGCAGCTTCTCGGCATCTGCGTGGATGCCGGGTACATGAGCAAGCAGCGGGCAAAGCGCCTGACCGGACGGTACAAGAGAATGAAAGCGAGGGATGCAGCATGAGATGTTACCCATTAATTGACGTGGACGCGAGCGGTCTGCATAAGCAGCCGCTGTTCCTTGCCTCTGGCGAGCAGATACTTCGGAATCGGACAAGGTTTTACCTGACCCAAGAACGACCCGGTCATTACCGGCTCCGTGCCAGAGACGCACATACCATGAAGGATTATATCCTCTATAACATCCACTGCCCCAAATGCGGCAAGGTCATGCAGTTTGACGACATCCACATCGACGAGCATATCCTTGCCCGCTACACCTGCCCGCACTGTGGGGAGTAGGGGGAGGAAAATCTCCAGCCGATCACCATCAAGGGAACGGCGCGGGGTCATTTACAAATTTTCGGGAAATCAAGAGGCCATATAGCCCCTGTTTTCAAGTTTTTCAAGAAATCAAAATATTAGGAGGATTTAATATGAACAATTTCGCAGCAAGAAAGCTCACGCTGGAGTGCAGCAACTACGCAGAAAACTATTGGAAGGGAATGAAGCAGCGCAACGAAGAATATGCCGATGGCATTTTCGACGGCAAGACCCCTTCCGGCCTTTATCTGATGCCCCCGCAGTCTGAAAAGAAATACTGCGAGGCAAGACGTCATGCAAGCGTGTTCCGCAGACTCGCCACCAGCGTGAGTGCCTGCGACAAAGGCTACAATCTGTTTGCCGTGGACGGGTACGACAACGTCTCATGGATCCCGGATGGTGGCACGATCCCCGTCTTGGACGGTGCCGACAGCTTCACGAAGCACACCATCGGGAATTACAAGCTGGCAACGATCCTGCGCGTCCATGATGACACCATTGCCGACAGTCTGTTCGATCTGGAGGAATATCTGGTGCAGCGTTTTGCCAAGAGCTTCGGCAAGGCCGAGGACGATGCCTTCATCAACGGCACCGGCAGCGAAATGCCCACCGGTATCCTGAACAGCACCGGCGGAGCCGAGGTCGGCGTCACCACCGACAGCCTCAGCTATGACGATGTGATCCGTCTGTTCTTCTCCGTCGATCCCGATTACAGGAGCGACGGAGTGTGGCTCATGAACGACGCAACCGCGCTGGCGCTGCGTACCATGAAGGACGAAAGCGGAAACTATCTGTGGAATCCCGCCAACGACACGATCCTCAGCAAGCCCGTGTGCATCAGCAACGCCATGCCCGACATCGGCAGCGGCGCCAAGCCCATCGCCTTCGGTGATTTCAGCTACTACTGGATCGTCGACCGCGAGCCCATCAGCATCCGCTCCCTCCGTGAGAAGTTCCAGAAAGTCCAGATGACCGGATATATGGCAACGGAGTTCATGGACGCAAAGCTCATCCGCCCCGAGGCAATCAAGGTCATCATGATC
>JAZRYN010000151.1:0-4169 GCA_045600745.1 Lachnospiraceae bacterium | reverse complement strand
AAAGGCCTATGCTCCGAAGGCCTTGATCATCGCCAACAATACCGACGGCGTGATCCATATGGACCTCAGTGATTTTACCGGCTCGTTCCCGTTCGTCTCCCTTACGCAAAAGGATGCGGAAGCGATCAAGACCGGCAGCACCGAACATACCTCAGACGGCATCACATACTATACCGGAAGCGTGCTTGTCACGACGGCAAAGGCCTCTGCGGTCCTGCCCCGTGAAGAAGCGGAGATCACGGATTTCAGCTCCTGGGGCGTTCCCGGATCTCTGATCATGAAGCCCGAGATCACGGCTCCCGGCGGGGATATCTATTCCCTTAACGGAACCTCTTCGGCGGCCTCCGATTCGGGCACCAGTACGGCATCGTACGTGTCTTATTCCGGCACCTCCATGGCAGCGCCGCACATTACGGGCCTTGCCGCGGTCTTGATGCAATATCTGAAAGAAAAGACGCCGGCAAACGCCTCACTGACGGGCGCCTATGACCTGCGGGCGATGGCGAACAGCCTGCTCATGTCCACCGCGACGCCGATGATCAGCCGGGACGCCTATCTGTCTGTTCTCCAGCAGGGCGCCGGTCTTGCGGAGGTGAGCAGGGCGATCGAGGCTTCGTCCGTCCTTATGATGGACGAGGCGGGACTGACGACGGCAACGGGGGCGGCTGCGGACGGCAAGGTAAAGGCCGAGCTGGGCGATGATCCCGAAAAGAAGGGCGAATACGATTTCAGCTTTACCGTTTACAATATCTCCGACGAGACTCTTTCCTTCGAGCTCGCCACGGAGCTGTTCACGCAGGAGGTCTCCGGGGATACCCTGTCCCACAGGACGGCTCTGCTTCCGGAGGGCGGGGTGACCTACGAATGGAACGGCAGCGCTCCGGCCGGGGAGAGCCATGACGTGGACAGGGACGGCGATACCGATGCCGACGATGCACAGGCGATACTGGATCATCTCACCGGCAGGGTGACCGCAGACGGTCTTGACCTGTCCGCTGCCGACCTTGACGGCGATGAAACGGTCACCTCCCGCGACGCCTATCTGCTGCTGAAAGAAGAGCCGGCAGCACCGGCAGGCGGTTATTCGGTTGCGCCTCACGGAGAGGCTCATGTCACGGTCCGTATCCGTTTGACCGCGGCGCAGCGGAACGCGCTAAAGAAGGACGGCGGCGCCTACCTTGAAGGCTTTACCTATGTAAGCTGCGTGACCTCTACGGGCGAGGGCGTAAGTCTTGAGCATGAACACTCGATCCCGATCCTCGGTTATTACGGCAGCTGGACGGACGCGTCCATGTTCGATACCAACTCCTATACGGAGAAGCTGTACGGAAACGATCAGCTAAATTACTCCGGCCATGCGGCGGAGGATACAAACTATATGCGGATCACCGCCAACGGGACACGGACAAAGTTCTCCGGAAACCCGTACATGGTGGAAGAGACCTTCCCGGAAGACCGGCTCGCCTTACGAAGCGATGCGCTGATCAACAGCATCAGCTATAACCTGATCCGCTCGGCGGGCGGAACCGGCTTCGCCGCAGGCAGGATTGACGAAGAGGGAAAGGTCTGCAGCATCCTGACCTCGAATGTGACGGCGCAGGAGACGGATGGCCTGTGGTATTCCGAAGGCCTGAGGGCATGGCAGAATACCGCGGCAAAAAGCTGCACGCTCGACCTTGAACCGAACGCGCTCGGCCTTAAGGAGGGCGACCGTGTGCGCGTGGGCTTTTACGCGATTCCCGAGTATAACGCCATGACGGCAGGCGGCGATATGACGGCGGCGGATGCGGGATCTCTTACCGATGACCGCTTCCGGACCATCCTGATGAGCGGCAAGCTCGGCAGAGGCGCCTTTGTCGGTTTCGATCTTACCATCGATGATACCGCCCCCGAGCTTTGGGCGGTGTCCTTAAGCGGAGGTGAGCTTTCCGTGTTCGCCGGTGACGACAGGGCGTTAGCGTACGTTGCCGTGCTGTCGCTCGACGGAACGGTGAAATATGCGGAGGCGGCGCCGGGCACGGACCGCTGCAGCTTATCCTTTGACATTTCGGACGCTATCGCCGGTGCGCAGGGCTATGTGGCGGTATTTGCCGGCGACTACGCGGGCAATGAAACAGCCGCAGCCGTGAAAGTCAACGATGATACGAGAGTGCAGAAGGAGGTCTATGTGCTGAGCGATACGCTTGAAGCGGGTCGCGACTATCTGATCGCAGACAGCGCCGCGGCGGGCACGGGGCACGCCCTTGCCTATACGGCGCCGACGAGAGTATCTCAGGCTTCGGCAGCGGTTTCTGTCTATACCCCCGAGATCAAGCCGGGCATAGACGCGACCGGAAACAGGCCTTATATCGAGCTTAAGGATGCGGAGGAAGCCGGGATATGGACGTCCTCCGCCGGGATAACGCTCAGCAATGTTAACGGAACAAAAACATGGTATCTCGGTTACCGAAGCGGATACAGCACTCCGGTGCTGACGAATCCCGCCGAGAAGAACTGGCAGTACAGCGGGGGCCTCTTAAAGAGTGCGTCATCGAACCGCTATCTTTCTTATTCGGACGGCAGCTTCGGCCTCGGGACGGCGCAGCGGCCGGTCTTCCTGTATGTCAAAACACAGATCAGCTACGAAGAGGACCCGGACCGGATCATGTCCGTTACGGTCACGCCCGCCTCGCTCGATCTTTATAAGGGCAGCCAGACTGCGCTGACGGCAGAGATCGCGCCGCTTACGGCAAGTCCGAGGGCCCTGATCTGGACGTCCTCGAACGAAGGAGTGGCGACTGTCGATGAAAACGGCATCGTGACAGCCGTGGCAAAGGGGACGGCGATCATCCGTGCCGCGGCGGCTGCGGACAGTACAAAATACGGCGAATGCACGGTCACCGTCGAGGCGATCACCAAAGAGCTGAGTGCGGCCATCTGGGATGAAGAGGGCGACGTGTATTTCTCCTATTTCAATACAGACAGCCTGCCTGCGTGGACAAAACGCCACAGCACCCCTGCGGACAAGGCCGTTTCGAGCGCCTTTATGCAGACGGCTTCGTCGCTGTATGCGGCAACCAATGACATGGAGGTCTCCCGGATCTACACGGTCAGCCGTTCGTCCTATGCACTGAGCGAGCTCGGGGAGAACTATGTTCCCGCCTTCGGCATGGCGCCGGTCGGCTCGAGCTTCGGCAGCGGCTATTTTGTCTATGCCTTTGCCCGATATCTTATTTTCGGCAACCTTGAACCAGAGGATGACGGTGACGGAGGGATGTTCAGCGGGCTGCCCTACGGCCTGCTTGACCTTTCCGCGACAAGTGTCGGGGATGCCTATGCGGTCGCGGTCTGCGCCAAGTCGCGAGGAACATCGTCGTCCGATTATTATTTCCTTGATGAAAACGGCAGGATCTGGCAGACGAGGCAGTCATACAGCAGCTATTCCGGCATCAGCTTCGGAACGCCTTCGTTGGTGTACGATACCGGAATTTCTGCGGGGCTCAGCTTCAACTCGATCTATTATGACGGAACGAATCTTTACTGGAGCCGTCAGGACGGCGATCATGCAAGGCTTTACATCCTTGCCGGTCCCGGCACTTCCGGCGGCGGTAAATTCTATGAAGCCGGCAATTTCGGCGCGGGCGTCTGGCCGGCAGCCGGCCTGTATGCGGACGGCGCCGTAGCGCCTGCGGCGGCAGGGGATGAACCGGCAGAGGACGGCGGCCGGATAGACCTCAGCGCGTTTAAGGCCGTCACCTCCCGTGACGAGCTGATGACGGCGGAGATCAGAGCCCGCCTTGATCAGGAGGCAGTACGCCTTGCGGAAAGTAAGCCGGGCGCTCCGAAGGAGGATCAGGCAGAAAAGGAAGAAGCCGAAGTTCCCGGGATAGCGGAGGAGACATCCGAAACCGAAACCCTTCCTGTGGTAACGGAGATGCCGGAAAACACGGAGCCTGCCGGGGAAGAAGCGTCCGATACCGCAGAGGAAGCGGCGGAGGATACCGAAGCCGCGGAAACGATGACGGAGGAAGCCTCTGACGAGACAACGGTTCCCGCTGAGGAGGCGCCTGCGGCAGATCCGGGACCTGAGGGAACGGAAGCGGAGGCGCCTGCGGCGTCAGATGATGCAGCCTTTACCGGCTCGCTGAACATGGTCTATGTCCGGCCGGCGGCCGCATTTGGAACGGCCC
>JAZRYN010000150.1:0-6738 GCA_045600745.1 Lachnospiraceae bacterium | reverse complement strand
CACTCACGGCGCAGAAAGCTCTTGCTCACGCCGATGTCAATGTGGTCCCAGGGAAAGAGTTCATCTTTTCCCCTTTCCCTCTGCGTATAGAAGTCCGGGTCTATTCCTGTCTCGGCAAAGGCCTGGAGCCATAGATCATAGCGGCAGCGCTCGCTCCAGGCGTCAAACATGCAGCCAAGCTCATAAGCCCGCAGGATGGCTTTTCCCACTCTGCGGTCTCCGCGGGCAAGGAGCCCTTCCAAAAGCGTTACCTCTGCATCATGGTATTCGTAGTGAAGCGATTTGCTGTTTTTTTCAGCCCGCATGGTATCCTTGACAAGATAGGCGCGCCGCAAATACTCCTCCCGCGGAAGCATGGACGCCCATTGGAACGGCGTAAACGGCTTCGGCACAAAGAAGGACGAGCTGGCTGTGATCTGCACGCGTCCGTTTCGCTCTTCCTTGGGGATCTCGGCAAAGTACAGTTCAGAAAGCCTCTCGCAGAGCGCGGGGATCTCTCTGGCATCCTCGTCGGTCTCCGTCGGCAGCCCCAGCATAAAATAAAGCTTGACCTTGTTCCAGCCCCCGTGAAAGGCCGCGGCTGCGCCCCGGAAAATATCCTCTTCGGTGATGCCCTTGTTGATCACGTCCCGCATACGCTGCGTGCCTGCCTCCGGGGCAAAGGTCAGGCTGCTTTTGCGGACATCCTGAACCTTGCTCATTACATCCAGTGAAAACTCGTCGATCCTGAGGCTCGGAAGGGAAATGTTGATATGCTGCCCGCGGCATGTGCCGATCAGGTAGTCGGTCAGCTCGGGGAGCTCGCTGTAATCGCTGGTGCTGAGAGAGCTTAAGGTGATCTCGTCATAGCCGCTTGCCCGAAGCATTTTTTCCGCCTGAGCCTTTAACCACTCTGCACTTCTTTCCCGCAGCGGACGATAGACCATACCGGCCTGACAGAAGCGGCAGCCCCGAATGCAGCCCCGCATGACCTCAAGCGTCACGCGGTCCTGGAAAGCACGCACGTAAGGAACGATGATCTTTTCCGGATATACCGCATGATCCAGATCCTTTACGATCACCCTTTCGACCTTCTCCGGCACCTCCGGACAAAGAGGCGTAAGTGCGGATAACGTCCCGTCCTCATGATAAGCCGCCTCATACAGGCAGGGGACGTAGATCCCCGGGACCGTGGCCGCCTTTTTCAGGAAATCCATGCGGTCTCCTCCGGCCGAGCGGTTATCCAGGTAAAGGTCGAGCAGACGGTCATAACTGACCTCTCCCTCGCCGATATAGAACAGATCAAAAAAGTCGGCTAACGGCTCCGGATTGTAGGCGCAGGGGCCGCCGCCTATCACGATCGGGTCAGCCTCTCCCCTCTTTTCCGCAAGCAGCGGGATGCCGGCAAGATCTAACACCTGCAGGATGTTGGTATAGCCCATTTCATATTGCAGGGTAAAGCCCAGAAAATCGAATTCCTTTAACGGGTCCTGCGATTCCAGCGCAAAAAGCGGGATCTTTTCCTCCCGCATGATCGCATCCAGATCCGGCCACGGCGAATAGACCCTCTCGCACCAGGTGTCCGGCCTTTTGTTGAACAGCTCGTAAAGGATCTGAATGCCCAGATAGGACATTCCGATTTCGTACACGTCCGGAAAGCACATGGCAAAGCGGACAGCGACCTTATCTTTATCCTTCATGACGGTGTTCAGCTCGCCGCCGGTATAACGCGCGGGTTTTTCCACGCGCATCAGAATTTCATCTTTTAATGCCTGCTTACGCATGCCTTACTCCTTTTTTATCCGCGTTCATCCATATCCTGCTGAAGCAGCTTCAGAAACGGCACCGGATCGCCCTCCCCCGGGAAAATGCGCCAATGCTCATCAAGCTCTTCGTAGGTGAAGCTCTTTCTTCCGCCCGAGCCTGCCCGTTCCCAGAACTTTTTCATGGTGCGGTACGGAATATAATACAGCTCGTCCCGGTGCGTGAGCAGCAGCACAAAAAAGGCAATGCCCTCCTGCTTTTCGAAATCCTCCATAAAGGTCATCTGATGCTCATGGATGTTGGCAAGCGGAATGGTATCAAGCTTGCTTTCCTTCGCATCAAAGCAGACCGGAATGCCCTGTACCGCGCCGATATAGTCCACGGTGCTTTTCTGATCAAAGTAGGCCAGTGTGATGTGGCGGGTCGACGGCTCGATCTCCACCGGGGTGATCGGCGTGGGGATCTTCTGGATCAGGGCAAGGCCGTCCTCCCGGTAACGCTCGATCGTGATATTGATCAGGGCTTCCAGTGTGGAGCCCCGTAAGCCGTGATTACTGGCCATAGGCTTCCCCTCCCAGATAACGCAGGCAGGTCTTGAAGCTCCCCGGAAGAGGGGCGCTTATCGTTCTGCCCGCCAAAGCATGCCATTCCTCAGCCGCCGTCTCCGACAGCTTGAGCCGCTCTTCCGCGCCAGCCCCCGGCGCCGGGATAAGCATTTCCTGCGCATGAAGCAGCTGATGGCGCAGCGCATAGCCGAAACGCTTCGAGAAAGCCTGATTGACCTCCCGGTCTCCGTATTTGCCGTCACCGAGGACCGGATATCCGGCGGCTGCCAGCTGTGCGCGGATCTGATGAGTGCGTCCGGTGATCAAGTGAACCTTAAGAAGGGTAAAGCCGTCATCCAACCCGGCCAGAGGGAAGGCCTCAAGCTCCGCTGTCTGAGCACCTTCCTCAGGCCTGTCCGACAGTCTCGCCGTATTTGTCCCGGCATCCCGCAGGTAGTACTGTTTCAGATGCAGCGGGGCAGACATCTCGCCGCAGACGATACACGAATAATATTTTTTGATCAGCCGTTCCCTAAGCAGAGCGGTCAGCAGCTGCTGACCGGCCAGCGTTTTTCCGGCGGCCACAAGGCCGCTGGTGTTTCGGTCAAGGCGGTTTGCGGTTCCGGCAGAAAAGGTCAGGGCGCCGATGTCCTGCTTCGCCAGATAGGCCGCAATACAGTCACAAAGAGAAATGTCCTCTGCCTTTGCCTTCTGGGAAAGCATTCCTGCCGGCTTATCCGCAAACAGAACATGCTCATCCTCATAGACGATCCGGAGGGCCGGAAGAATCAGGCCTCCCGTTTCCGGCCCGGAGGCAGCGCCGGCATGCCTTCCGCGGAATTTTTCAAAGGTCTCGTCTGAAAAAAAGAAACAGATCTCATCTCCGGCCGCAAGCTTTTCGTCTCCGCCCGCTCGGCCGCCGTTCAACGTGATATTTTTCTTGCGCAGCATCTTATATAGGAACCCTTTTTCGGCTTCCCTTAAATACTTCTGAAGAAATTTATCCAGGCGCTGACCGGCGTCCGGCGCGGCAACGGTGATTTTCTGCATGGCTCTCCTCTTTTGTCCCGAGCCGGCATTTACAGGCAGAGATTCAGAAACTGCTCCTCCAGACGCTCCACCTTCCCGGCGTCCTCCTCCGGTACCTCGGCGTCGATTCCGGCGATACGGGCAGCAAATTCATCCCAGTCCGTATAGATCTTCAGGCGCTGAGAAACCGCTTTCTTTTTCATTCTGACGATACAATCGCTCTCGATGTCGGCCTTACGCTCCGCCTTAAGCTTCGAGCAGTAGGCCACGATGCCTCCCTGATAAAAGACAACGCAGTCCATAAACTGACGCTTTCCCTTTTCATCGCAGTACATCAGATGATAGTACAGCATTCCGGCATCCTCAAAGCGCTGCACTAACGCACGCTTCTCCGCGCTCAGATAAACGGAGCCGGACGACATAGCGATATAGGAAGCCACAAAATTGGCAAACGGGATCACACACATCAAGGCAGGAAGGATAAACAGGCTCTTGCGGGATCTTGTCAGAAGCCATCCGGTCAGCAGAAAGGCGATAACTAACAGAGCGCATAAAACAGCATAGGCCATATACTGACGTTTGCGTGCCGCAAGGTATTCATAAGAGCCTTTATAATTTGGATTTTTCCACAGTGACATTTTTCCCCTCCGTTTTCCGGACAGGCAGGATCTCATGATTCGTCCGCCATTCTTCCGGAGATTCCGTATAATCATCCGCCAAAGCGCGTTTTTTTCGTTCTGTTTCTTCCGGCGCCGAATCGCCGACCGCGACCGTCTGCATGCCGGCGTTTTTTCCGGCAAGGATCCCTGCCGGCATATCTTCGAAGACCAGGCAGCTTTCCGGCGGCACGCCCATAAGCGCCGCCGCCTTCAGGAAGATCTCCGGATCCGGCTTGCCTCTGTTTATGTCGGCGGAGGTGACGATCGCCGAAAACAGGGGCAGGATGCCGTGACGGGCAAGGCAGGCTTCGGTCAGCTCCCGATAATTCGTTGTGGCGATCCCAAGCTTACAGCCGGCTCCGGCAAAGGCTCTGACTAACGCCTCCGCTCCCGGCTTAAGCGGCAGGCGGAAGCGGTACTCCTCCCTCGCCATGGCACGCCAGTCGGCAATGATCTTATCCGTGCCGTCTTTGATCCCGAAACGCTCCTTAAAATACCGCGCGGTATCGGTGACGCTGAGCCCGCCGATGCGCTCCTGAAGATCCGCAGGAGCCTTCAGGCCGAAGCCGGCAAGGTATTCATTATCGATACGCTGCCAAAGTCCCATGGAATCAAGCAGCGTTCCGTCGAGGTCGAAAATCACCCCTTCGACCCGTTCAAGCTCTATCATAGGGCATCCTTTAACTGATAAGGGGGAACGTTTTCCGCTCCCCCTTTGCTGTCTTATTCCTCTCCGTGATCGCTGCCGGACGCTTCGGCGTCAGGGGCACCGCTTTCGTCCGTTCCGGAGACTTTGCTGTGAAGCTCTTCCCGATTGGTCGTGACGACCTGATAGCTGGCATTCATCTGGTTATAAAACGCACCGAAGCGCGACTGCATGCTGTCCATGGAATGAGCCAGAAAATCCTGCAGGCCGGCAAGCAAAGAGTCCGTGTAGTTCATCGCATTCTGACGGATCTCATCGGCTTCGACCGTCGCATCGTTGACCAGCTTCTGTGCCTTGGCTTCCGTATCAAGCATCAGCTGCTGTGCCTGCGCATAGGCCTCTCTCATGATCTCGCTCTGGCTGACCATTTCTTCCTTCTGTTTGCTGGCCTCATAGATGGTATTTTCCGCCGTCTTTTTGGCTTCGCTGAGGATCTCGTCTTTATTGGCGATGATTTTCTGATATTTTTTAATTTCCTCGGGGGTCCGCATGCGCAGTTCGACAAGCATATCGTCGATCACGTCCTTTTCCACGACGATCCGCTTGCTGTTGGAAAACGCCTGCGCCTTGCAGCCGTCCAGATATTCCTCCATTTCATTGATGATCTGTTCAATTCTGCTCATAATATTTCCTTCCCGACCTTTCGGTCTCTTTTGCAGTTAATCTGCTGAAAATTTTTCTCTCACCGAAGCAATCAGTTCCTCAGGAAGGAACATCTTAAGATCGCCGCCGTGTTCCGCCAGGTGTCTGGCTGCGCTTGAGCTCACATAAGAGACAGCCGGGTCAGCGGACAAAAAGACTGTGTCGATGCGCCCGTCAAGAGCCCGGTAGCCCCGCGCAAGCTGCATCTCATAGTCAAAGTCGGTCACGCCCCGGATGCCGCGGACCAACGTAAAGGCATGATATTTCCGACAGCAGTCAACCAGCAGGCCGGAAAACGAGATCACCTCAAGATTGGGGATATCTTTTGTCACACGTTTTATCATTCTAACACGTTCGTCCGCAGAAAACAACGTTTTTTTCTGCAGATTCACCAGAGCGCCGATATAGAGCTTATCAAAAAGCGGCGCGGCACGGCGGATAATATTCAGATGCCCGAGCGTGATCGGGTCAAAGCTCCCCGGATAGAAGCCGATACGTTCCTGTTTTTCGGCCATTTTACCCCTCCTCTTTCTGTTTCAGAAAAACATGGCAGTTATTCTTGTAATCCTTCACCCGGGTGACGGCAAATCCGGTTTCTTCGATCCCGCTCAATTCTTTTTGGCGTCTCATTTCCACAATGACCATACCGTTTTCGGCCAGGATCTCTCCCTTTTCTATCGCACGCAGCGTCGGCATTTCCAGGTCGGCGTCGTAAGGCGGGTCAAGAAAAATAAGATCAAAGCGCGCTCCCTGGAGGGATAGACGCCTTATTGCCGCAAGAACGTCGGATTCGTAGACCACTGCCTGCGCATCCAGACGCGTATGAGCCAGATTCTCCCGGATACAGGCTGCCGCCCTTCTCGAATTATCCACGAAGACCGCACGTTCGGCTTCCCGGGAAAGCGCCTCGATCCCTATCGCGCCCGTTCCGGCAAACAGATCCAGGAAACGGCTTCCCGGGACTTCGCTCTGGATAATATTAAACAGCGTCTCCTTGATCCTGTTCTGCGTCGGGCGGGTATCCTGCCCCGGTATGGTCTTCAGAAGCAGTCTTCTCGCTTTTCCGGCTATGACCTGCACACTGGCACCTCCTTTTCCTTCTATGCTTAAAATACATAAAGACGCCTGCTTTGTCAATCATCATGGCCTCCGGCTGGCCCAGGCAGCCATATTATAACCGTTTTTTACCGTTTTTCCACTCTTTTTGCGCAGACCGCCTCCGTCAACCGGGAGCCGGAAGATCTTTTGGGTCAATGTTTTTTCGCATTTTAACTTTTCCTAAATTTTAATTGTAACTTCTACACTTCCAATCCAATGTAGAACTTAGTCTCGGAAATGTAGACTTTACTCTTGCACACAAGATTCCATTTGTATATTGATAACGGCATATCTTTTGTATTATCCTTCTTATTGT
>JAZRYN010000149.1:0-2129 GCA_045600745.1 Lachnospiraceae bacterium | reverse complement strand
GTCTCTCTTCTTCTGCTTGCGGCCGATGTAGGCATAGCGGCCGGACTTCATCATGGCCTGGTTGGCCATCTTGTAATGCTTGCTCTTTGCACCCCAGTAGCCCTTGGCCAGACCGAGGATCTTATTTCTGTGCTTGCGCGTCATCATCGCGCCTTTGACTCTTGCCATTTCTCAAAGACCTCCTATTATTTGTACGGGATCATGCGCTTGATTGCAGACTCATTGGTGACGTCTGCGATGGCACCCTGACGGAGGCCTCTCTTACGCTTGGTGCTCTTCTTGTTCAGAATGTGGCTCTTGTAAGCGTGTGCGCGCTTCACTTTACCGGACTTGGTGAGATTGAATCTCTTCTTCGCGCCGGTATGGGTTTTCAGTTTGGGCATGATTTATTATCTCCTTCCTTGGTTTAAAACAACATTATTTGTTCTTGGGGGACAGGAACATGGACATATTGCGCCCCTCCAGCTTGGGATTTTTATCCAGATTCGCCACATCGGCACATTTTGCAGCATAGTCCTTCAGCAGCTGCTCACCGATGCTGGTATGTGCCATCTCTCTGCCGCGAAAGCGGATCGTGACCTTCAGGCGGTCGCCGTCGGTCAGGAACTTCTGCCCCGCACGCAGCTTAGTCTGAAAATCGTTCTCTCCGATGCTGGGAGACATACGGATCTCCTTGACCTCGATGACGTGCTGATTCTTCTTGGCTTCCTTCTCGCGTTTGGCCTGCTCAAAGCGGAACTTGCCGTAATCCATGATCTTGCACACAGGGGGCTTGCTGCCCGGTGCGATCATGACCAGATCCAGTTCCTTTTCTTCTGCGATCTTCAGCGCTTCTTCGCTGGACATCAGCCCAAGCTGCTCGCCTTCGTCGCTGATAAGTCTGACCTCCGGGGCCTGAATTTCTTCATTGATCAGATGATCCTGGTTTGCGATGGGAAAACACCTCCATAAAAAAATGCGAATGCACATCGGCATCCGCACACAAAAAGAGCCGCACCCTTCGGGTGCTTCGCTCCTTATTGACCGCTGCGCGCTTTCGATGAGCGGCAGGGTGAGGACGGACGCCATCCGTACCTACTTTGTTTTCAGCTTCATTAGTATAGCAGGCTTCCCATCCTATGTCAACCGTTTTCTTCCCAGTTTCCAAAGAATTTTTCACTGCTTACGCCGTGGGGTCTGTTATACCGTCCAAGATCATACAACTCCCCCTCCGCTTTTGTCAAGTGATTGATTTTTTCCGTGCAGGTAAAAGCGGCAAGGAAGCCGAAATCCCGCACAGCGGCAGTTGTTTCCCGGCAATACGCGCCGTAAGGATAAGCGATGGTCGGCGTCAGGGGAACCTCGTTCTCCCGGCAGGCACTGAGAAAGCTGCTCAGATCCCGGCTCAAAAGCCAGCGGTAATTTTCGATGCTCTCGGAGGACTTTTTTCTGCAGCCGTTTCGCGGCCAGAGCGTATGCATATCCCATGTGTGGCACTGCACCTCAACGACGCCCCGCTCCGCCAGCGCCTTCACATCCGCCCAGCTCATATTGCTCAGCTCCGGATCATGCTCGTCCAGCTCCGAAAACTGTTGGCACACGCTGCCGATCACGGCCACCACGCCCCGAAAGCCATACTGCTCCAGCAGCGGTTCGGCATAGGCGGCGGTACTCTCGAAGCCGTCGTCAAAGGTAATTATGACGGGCTTTTCCGGCATGGAAGATTTCCCTGCTTCCCATGCCAGCAGCTCCGCCACGCTGACGGTCTCATAGCCGTGCTCCCGCAGCCACCGCAGGTCAGACTCAAATTCCGTCGGTGAGATCACATAATCATTCCACTGTCCGGCGCTTTTCGCAATATGATGATACATCACGATCGGCAGCCGCACCGGTTCCGGCTCCGGTTCCGCCGCCTGTGCCGGGCAGAACAGCAGTATTGCTGCGAAAAACAGCGTCAGTATCCGTTTCGGCATAAAATCACGCTCCCGAATACAGTATTTGTTTTCAGCCGGCACATAATAGCAGCAATTTACGGAAATACTGGCTGCATGAAAACTGTTTTGGAATTTTTGACCGTATATATGTTCGGCGCCCTCGGTTACGGCGGACTGGAGCTTCTGTGGAGGGGGCACACCCACTGGACCATGCTG
>JAZRYN010000148.1:0-2191 GCA_045600745.1 Lachnospiraceae bacterium | reverse complement strand
GTATCTGCCGTTCCTCAGTGGACTGCGGAGTCCCGCTGGAAATCAATCTGCTCGGCATTCGTCAAGAACGGAATTATCCTGCCCCTCGGTTCTGGAGGATCGCAGGGGAGGAAGGAGCCGAGGTGATCCTGGGCTGTGATGCCCACCGACCGGAAAACACGCTGGATCCCGCCAGCGAACAAATAGCCCTGAGAATGACCGAACAGTTCGGCCTCCGGCTCAGGGAGACCATGATTCTGAGAAAACCGTAGAAAAAACGATATTTGATTTGGAAGGAGAACAGCCATGACAGGCTACACCTACGATTACTTCAAAAAAAGTGCGGACTACATCAAAGAACGAGTAGACTTTACGCCCGAGATCGCCATAATCCTTGGTTCTGCTCTCGGACCTTTTGCCGAACAGATCGAAGACCCGACCGTCATCGACTACAAGGATATCCCCAATTTCCTGATTTCAACCGTGAAATCTCACGCAGGGAAACTTATTTTCGGAACGGTCTGCGGAAAAAAGGTCGTCTGCATGTCCGGACGGTTCCACAGTTATGAGGGCTATGATTTCGAGCAGCTGGTGATCCCGGTCCGGGTCATGAAGATTTTGGGGGTCCAGAAGCTGATCCTTACCAATGCTGCCGGAGCTGTCAATACTTCCTATAAGCCCGGTGATATCATGCTCATTGCTGACCATATCAAGCTCAATGGTGCCAGTCCGCTCCGCGGACCGAACGTGGACGAGTTCGGACTCCGTTTCTTTGACGTCACCGATATGTATACGAAGAGCCTGCGGAAGATCGCGAAGGAATGCGCGGATGGCTGTGACCTCACTGTCCATGAGGGCGTTTATATGTTCGCACCCGGTCCCCAGTTTGAAACACCGGCAGAGATCCGGGCATTCCGTCTTTTAGGCGCGGACGCCGTGGGGATGTCAACGGTCACGGAGGCACTCACTGCAGCCCACTGCGGGTTGCCTGTTTTGGGTGTTTCCGTTAGGACAAATATGGCAGCGGGGATCCTTGACGCCCCGCTCTCCAACGACGAGGTGGACGAGGTGGGCAAGACCGTCAGCCAGCGCTTCAGCAAATACGTGAAGAAGATCATCGCTGCGCTATAACAGGGGGAGTTCGACACGCTTCCGGGACACCGAGAACAGCTTTTCGGCGTGTTATTTGTCGGTATTGCACAAAAACAGCAGGATCAAGCCCGGAAAACAGAACTATTTTCATCATGATCCGGGGGCATTTTCCTGCCAAATCAATTGACTTTGTTTTTCTATGATAATAGAATAAAAGAAGATAATCATGCGATGATCGTTTTCTGCAAAACAAATTCCGAATAAGGAGAAAAAAATGTATAAAGTAGTCACAAAGCGTTTTCTTAACGATGCGAAGACCATCTGCCTGTTCGAGATCGAGGCGCCCCTTATCGCCAGACATGCGCAGGCTGGTCAGTTCGTTATTTTCCGCCTGGATGAGCAGGGCGAGCGTGTGCCTGTTTCCGTTGCCGGCTACGACCGGGAGAAGGGTACGGTTACTGTTATGGTGCAGGCCGCCGGCCGCACCACGAAAATGCTCCACACGGTGGAGCAGGGCGACGTGATCTCCGACATCGTCGGACCTCTGGGCAAAGCCACAGAGATGGAAGGCCTCAAAAAGGTATGCGTTGTCGGCGGCGGTGTGGGCTGCGCCATTGCTTACCCCATTGCCAAGGAAATGCACGCCAGAGGCATCGAGGTCACCTTTATCGGCGGCTTCCGCAGTGCCGATATCGTGATCCTGAAGGACGAACTGAAGGAAGCCTCGGATAAGCTGATCATCTGCACCGATGACGGTACCTATGGAGAGAAGGGCTTCACTACGAAGTTCCTCCAGGAGGAGATCGAAGCCAATATTGCAGAGGGAAAGCCCCAGTTCGACCGCGTTATTGCCATCGGTCCGGACATTATGATGAAGTTTCTGGCTGACGTTACCAGACCTTACGGGATCAAAACCATCATTTCTCTCGATCCCATTATGGTGGACGGAACCGGTATGTGCGGCGGCTGCCGCGTGATCGTCGGCGGAGAGACCAAGTTCGCTTGCGTTGACGGCCCCGATTTCGACGCCCATCTGGTCGATTTCGATTCTCTGCTCAAGCGTGCTGCCTTCTATAAGGACGAGCAGGATGAATCAGCAAAGCATATCTGCAATATGACG
>JAZRYN010000147.1:0-4115 GCA_045600745.1 Lachnospiraceae bacterium | reverse complement strand
AAGACATGGGCAAAGTTATCGGCAAACAGGGACGTATCGCCAAAGCGATCCGTACCGTTCTGAAGGCTCAGGCCGTGCGTGATGATGTGCGCGTCACGCTCGATATTGATTGATGGAACCGTATCTTCGTGTCGGCATTTTTACCTCGACTCACGGGATAAAGGGAGAGGTCTGCGTCTATCCGACCGTGGACGATAAGACGCGCTTCCGGCTCCTTAAGCATGTCTTTTTCGATACCGGAAAGGGCATGAAGGAAATGGAAGTGGAGAGTGTGCGCTTTCACAAAGATCTTGTCCTGATCAAATTCAGCGGATATGACGAGATCAATCAGATCCTTCCCTTTAAGGGAATGTCGCTTTTCATCGACCGAAAGGATGCCGTGCCGCTGCCCGAGGGCCGCTATTATATCGCCGATCTTCTGGGGTGCCGTGTCGTGACCGATGAAGGCCGTGATCTGGGCGTTGTCAGAGATGTTCTGGAAACAGGGGCAAATGACGTCTTTGTGGTGCGCGGCGAAAAAAACGGCGCTCCGAAGGATTATCTTATTCCTCACATTGCCGAATGTGTACGGAATGTCGATATTGAACAGGCACTCATTACCGTCCATATGCTGGACGGCCTGGAGGATCTATGAATTTCACTGTGCTGACGCTTTTCCCGGAAATGATCGAGCAGGGCCTCGGCACCAGCATTACGGGCCGGGCGCTTGCTCAGGGAGTGATAAGCCTTTCTACCGTCAATATCCGTGATTTTGCCCATGACCGCTACGGGCATGTGGATGATTATCCTTACGGCGGGGGCGCCGGCATGGTCATGATGGCTCCGCCCGTTTACGAAGCCTGGGAGTCCGCGACGAAAGGACTTGACCGAAAGCCCCGTCTGATCTACGTGACGCCTCAGGGTCAGGTCTTTGACCAGCAAATGGCGTGTGATTACGCAAAAGAAGATGCGCTGGTCTTTCTCTGCGGCCATTATGAGGGGGTGGATGAGCGTGTACTTGACGCTCTTCATGCGGAGCGCGTTTCCATAGGGGATTACGTCCTGACCGGAGGCGAGCTTCCGGCAATGGTTATGATCGATGCGATTGCCCGCATGGTCCCGGGCGTGCTGTCTAACGGTGAGTCCGGCGCCGAGGAATCATTTATGAATGGACTGCTTGAATATCCGCAGTATACAAGACCCGATGTTTTCATGGGGAGAGAAGTGCCCGAGATATTAAAAAGCGGTCACCATGCCAATATTGCCAGGTGGCGCAGAAATCAGTCTCTGCTCCGCACAGCCGCTGTCCGTCCCGAGCTTATTGAGAAGGCCGAACTGGACAAAAATGACAAAAAATTTCTCGAAAGCCTAAAAATCGCTTGCAATCCGTCTGATGAGATGGTAAACTAATGCGCGTGTCATTTCAAGGAGCGGTCCGCTTCCGCTGCAGGCGGTATGAACGTCCTTTTCAAGGAGGAAACTATGAACGACATCATCAAGAAAATTGAAGACGAACAGCTCAAAGAGAACGTCGGCAATTTCCGTGTTGGCGATACCGTCAGGGTATATGCCAAGATCAAAGAAGGCGCCCGCGAACGTATTCAGATGTTCGAAGGCATCGTCATCAAGAGACAGAACGGCGGCGCCCGCGAGACTTTCACCGTCCGCAAGATCTCTAACGGAGTCGGGGTCGAAAAGACCTGGCCGGTGCACAGCCCCATGATCGATCATGTGGAAGTCATCCGTAAGGGCAAGGTAAGACGCGCCCGTCTGAACTACCTGCGTGACCGCGTAGGCAAGGCGGCAAAGGTCAAGGAAGCCCGCAGATAATTTCAAGGCTGATGGAGAGCGCTCTGAACGGAGCGCTTTTTTCATATCATCGGTTTCGGCTTGCCATTTGTCGGGAAACCAAGTATACTGATTCGGAAAGGAGCAGCTATGGCGAGAAAAAGACCTTACGAGATCTTAAATGCTGAGGATATGATCCTTCGCATCAGTTCGTGGATCGTTGATGTTGCCATCGTGCTTATTCTTGCCTTTTTTCTGACCTGGGCATTCGGTACCCGCGTGACGATGGAGGGCAATTCGATGATGCCGCTCTTAAACAGCGGCGACAAGCTGCTGATCGATCGCACCAAGGGCAGTCTGATCCCGTTAAAGCGCTTCGACCTTGCGGCTTATTCTCAGGCGGGAGATGACGGCGTGACTCTGAAGCTGATCCTCGGCCTGCCCGGGGAGACCGTGCAGGTCAAGGACGGACGGGTCTTGATCAACGGCGAGATCCTTGATGACGAGAGACTATGCTTTTCCGTCGCTAATGCCGGATCCGCCGAAGAACCGGTGCTTCTGGGGGCAGATGAATACTTTGTGATCGGGCGCAGCCCGGACGCCAGCCGCGATTCCCGCTTTTCCGACATCGGCAACATCCGTTCTTCCGAAATCTTAGGGACGATCTGGCTTCGCTATGCGCCGTTTTCCGGCTTCGGAAGCGTAAAAGAAAACGCAGCAAGGGAGGAATCATGAGACAGTTTACCGTCAGCGGCACGCCTTATGACATGGGCGTCCAGACCGCCCGCGAATTTTTGCCTTATCTAAATAAGGTAAAGGGAAATTACGAGGAAAAGATCAGGGTCTCCGAAGTCAGAGAAAAAGTGCTGGCGATCCGGAAAAAACTTGAAAAGGTATATCCCGACGCTTATGCGGAGATACTCGGCCGCGCCAAGGGAGCGGGGATGAGTGAGGACGCCGCGTTTTTGATGTTCTTTCCCGAAATCTTCAGGCGGGCCGACGGCTGCACGACGGTAATGCTTCGGCGCAGTGACGGAAAGTTCCTCTTTTCGCATAACGAAGATGACAAGGGCTATGATGCCGAAAATACAGCCCTCGTGACCTATGATTACGGGGATCACACGATTGTCGGATTTACGATGGCGGAGAAGTTGACCGGCTATGCTTTCGGCTGGAACAGCTTCGGTCTGATCTATTCAAGCAATTATATTTATGATTCCAAAATCGATCTGAACAATGTTTCGCGCTACATCATGGTCAGGGACGTCATGAACGCCGGGACTCTTGAAGAGGCGGTATACCGCCTTTCTGTCATGCGGGTCGCGTCGGCGTTCAGCCTGAACCTGTACGACCGCTTTCGGGACAAGGCGGTGAATGTGGAAAAGGATATCGATGCGGTCTATGTTACGGAGATCCATGACCGCTATGCGCGGGCCAATCATTTTATAACAAGACATGACAGCCTCCTGCCGGAGCCTTATGCAAGCTCGGCGTTTCGTGACACAAAGGTCAAGGAGCTGATTCCCCGGGTGAACGCGGATACGGCAGTCATAGAAGACCTGACCGGGATCCTCGGCTATGCGGAGGAGGATTATTCCCGCTGCGTCTATAAGGACCCGCATCGCTTCCCTTATCACGAGCTCAGCTGTACGGTTGCCAATTTCAGCTATGACGGTCTGTCAGACCGGATCCTTATTCGTGACTGCTTTGAGGGAAGCCTCCTTAGCCTTCCTTTCGGTCATGAGAAAGGAGTCTGAAATGAACCGTCAGGACTCAGATAAGCTGCCGACGCATTTTCTCTCCTCGGTCATCAACTGGTATCCGGGACATATGACCAAGGCAAAACGGGCCATGGAAGAGGATCTGAAGCTGGTCGATATGGTCCTCGAGATCCGCGATGCGCGGGCGCCGCTCTCGAGCCTTAACCCGGATATGGCCGAGCTCGGAAGGAATAAGCGTCGCCTCATTTTACTGAACAAGGAAGATCTGGCCGATCCGGTCGTTACCGACAGGTGGAAAACCGTATTGTCGCAGGAAAACACCACGGCAGCAACTGCCG
Source organism: Lachnospiraceae bacterium (assembly GCA_045600745.1). GTDB lineage: Bacteria > Bacillota > Clostridia > Lachnospirales > Lachnospiraceae > UBA6987. The sequence continues at coordinate 289 of JAZRYN010000147.1, read as the reverse complement.
ACGCCAGAAACGCAGGGAGCGTTAAGACGGTAAAAAGACTGCTGAATGAGTTGTCGGCCGAGAAAGCTGAAAAGGACAAGGCCAGAGGGATCGTCAGCCGTCCGGCGCGGATCATGGTGGTCGGGATCCCCAATGTGGGAAAGTCCACCCTCATCAATTCGCTTGTCGGGCGCTCATCGGCAAAAACAGGAGATAAGCCGGGGGTGACAAGAGGCAATCAATGGATAAGGCTCGGCCGGTCTCTGGAGCTGCTGGATACCCCGGGCATCCTTTGGCCGAAGTTTGAGGA
>JAZRYN010000146.1:0-5580 GCA_045600745.1 Lachnospiraceae bacterium | reverse complement strand
GACCCTTGCGGTGGAGCCCATGATCAATATGGGGACCTGGATGGTCGATTTCCAGGATGACGGATGGACGACCCTCACTGCGGACAGAAGACCGTCCGCGCATTACGAGAATACGATTCTCATCACCGATGGCGCTCCGGAGCTTCTTTCGCTCCCGGACGGCCGGAGATCATTTTAAGGAGTTACCGAATGTCAAAAACCGATGCGATAGCGCTCCAGGGAAAGGTACTGGAAACGCTGCCGAATGCCATGTTCCGTGTTGAACTGGAGAACGGCCATGAAGTTCTGGCTCATATCAGCGGTCGGCTGCGTATGAATTATATCCGCATCCTTCCCGGCGATAAAGTGACGGTCGAACTGTCTCCTTACGATCTGACAAAAGGCCGTATCAGCTGGCGCGATAAGTAAAAAACAGCTTGCACAAGAACTTTGGATGTGCTAAATTTATAGGTGCGCGTTTTGTGCGCCCATGCAATAAAGGAGAAAAAAACCATGAAGGTGAGATCTTCCGTAAAGCCCATTTGCGAGAAATGCAAGGTCATTAAGCGCAAGGGCAGTATCCGTATCATTTGCGAGAACCCCAAGCACAAACAGCGTCAGGGTTAATAATTAATTGGAGGAAAAATACACATGGCTCGTATTTCAGGTGTTGACTTACCGAGAGACAAACGTGTCGAGATTGGCCTGACCTACATCTATGGTATCGGTACCGCCAGTTCCAACCGTATCCTGAAGGACGCCGGCGTTGATCCCAACACCCGGGTGAAAGATCTGACGGACGAAGAAGTCGCCCGCATCAGCAAGGTCATTGAAGCCACCCAGGTCGTTGAAGGCGATCTGCGCCGTGAAGTTGCGTTCAACATCAAGCGTCTGCAGGAAATCGGCTGCTACCGCGGCATCCGCCACAGAAAGGGTCTGCCTGTTCGCGGTCAGAATACCAAGAACAACGCACGTACTCGGAAGGGCCCGAAGAAGACTGTTGCGAACAAGAAGAAATAATTCGGATCGATTCGCGTATTCAATTTAAGAAAGGAACCCCATAAGGGAAGGTTAGTTTTCAATGGCAAAGCAAGCGTCAGCAAAAAAAGTGACTAAAAAGCGTGTCAAGAAAAACGTTGAACGTGGCCAGGCGCATATTCAGGCATCTTTCAACAACACGATCGTGACTCTGACGGATACTCAGGGCAATGCGTTATCGTGGGCATCTGCCGGCGGCCTTGGTTTTAGAGGTTCAAGGAAATCAACTCCTTATGCAGCGCAGATGGCAGCGGAAACTGCCACGAAGGCCGCTCTGATCCATGGACTGAAATCCGTCGACGTTTTTGTAAAAGGCCCCGGTTCGGGCCGCGAAGCCGCGGTGCGCGCGCTTCAGGCATCGGGACTTGAAGTCCTCAGCATTCAGGATGTTACACCCGTTCCTCACAACGGATGCCGTCCGCCGAAGCGCAGAAGAGTTTAATGGAGGTATTAAGAAGTGGCAGTTAATCGTGTTCCCGTATTAAAAGAATGCAGAGCTCTCGGCATCGATCCCGTCTATCTCGGAATCGACAAGAAGTCACACAGAAATACCAGAAAAACCAATAAAAAGACCAGTGAATACGGCCTGCAGCTTCGTGAGAAGCAGAAAGCCAAATTCATTTACGGTGTATTGGAAAAGCCGTTCAGAAATTATTATGAGAAGGCCTCGATGATGAAGGGCATGGTCGGTGAAAACCTGATGATCCTTCTGGAAACGAGGCTGGATAATGTGCTGTTCCGTGCCGGTCTCGGCCGCACGCGCCGTGAGACGCGTCAGATCGTGGACCACAGAGAAGTCCTTGTTAACGGAAAGTGCGTAAACATTCCGTCATACCGCGTAAAAGCCGGTGACGTGATCGAGATCAAGGAAGGGGCGAAGGATTCCCAGCGCTTCAAGGATATCGTAGAGACCACGCAGGGCCGCGGCGTTGCCGCCTGGCTCGAAAGCGATCTCGAAGCCCGCAAGGTTACGGTCCTGCAGCTGCCCACCCGTGAAATGATCGACGTCCCGGTCGACGAGATGCTCATCGTTGAGTTGTACTCCAAGTAATCAAGAGTCAACCCGCACATATTCCGGAAGGAGCACACATGTTAGATTTTGAAAAGCCCAATATTGAAATCGCTGAGATTTCCGATGACAGGACCTATGGACGTTTTGTTGTAGAGCCCCTGGAAAGAGGATATGGCACCACACTGGGCAATTCTCTGCGCAGAATTATGCTTTCCTCACTTCCCGGAGTGGCGGTGAGCCAGGTCAAATTCGGCGGCGTGCTGCATGAGTTTTCCACGATTCCCGGCGTAAAGGAGGATGTGACGGAGATCGTCCTCAACCTGAAGAGCCTGGCCATCAAGAGCAACGGAGATTCCGTGGAGCCCAGAATGGGTTACATTGACTTTACCGGCGAGGGCGTTGTCACGGCGGCTGATATCAAGCTGGACTCCGACATGGAGATCGTGAATCCCGATCTGGTCATTGCGACGCTCTCCGGCGGTCCGGATACGCATTTCACTGCGGAGCTGACCATTACCAAGGGCCGCGGTTATGTCAGTGCGGAACGGAACAAGGGCGAGGATATGCCGCTCGGCGCGATCGCCGTTGATTCGATCTATACGCCGATCGAGCGCGTAAATGCGACGGTGGAGAACACCCGTGTCGGCAAGATCACCGACTTTGACAAGCTGACGCTTGAGGTCTGGACCAACGGCACGCTTGCTCCCGACGATGCGGTGAGCCTTGCGGCCAAGGTCATGAGCGAGCACCTTTCTCTCTTCATCAACCTTTCCGAAAGCGCAAAGGCCGAGGAAGTCATGGTGGAGAAGGCCAACACCGAACGCGACAAGGCTTTGGAGATGAACATCGACGAGCTCGAGCTTTCGGTCCGTTCGTTCAACTGCCTGAAGCGAGCCGGGATCAATACCGTGGAAGAGCTGTGCGACCGCACGCCTGAAGATATGATGAAGGTTCGGAACCTGGGCCGCAAGTCGTTAGAAGAAGTTCTGGCGAAGCTGGAAGAACTCGGCCTTGAGCTGAAGAACAGCGAACAATAAGGGAATATTTCGGAGGAAATAAAATGGCACATTACAGAAAGCTTGGCAGAACGGCCAGCCAGCGCAAGGCCATGCTCAGAAGCCTCACCACTTCTTTGCTGCTGCACGGGAAGATTGAAACCACCGAGACCCGTGCCAAGGAAGTCCGTAAGCTTGCCGAGAAGTATATTGCGCTTGCCGTAAAAGAAAAAGACAACTTTGAGACCGTGACCGTACAGGCCAAGGTCGCAAAAAAGGATAAAGATGGCAACCGTGTCAAGACCGTCGTTGACGGCAAGAAAGTCACCGAGTACGAAACCATCGAGAAGACCATCAAGAAGGACAGCCCGTCCCGTCTGCATGCCCGTCGCGAGATGCTGAAGGTCCTCTACGGGGCTAAGACGCCCGACGCCAAGGGCCGCAAGATGGTTCAGGTCGATCTGATCGAGAAGATGTTTGATGAGATCGCGCCGAAGTACGTTAACCGCCAGGGCGGCTACACCCGCATCACCAAGATCGGGCCGCGCCGCGGTGACGCTGCGTTGATGGTCCGGCTGGGGCTGGTCTGACAGCCGTATGAACATCGATACCGGGAAGAGCCGCTGCTTTTCCCGGTATTCTTATAATTGCGCGGATAAGGAGGAAGCTATGCCGAGGGAGAGGATCACGGATCTGACAGCCCAAAAAGAAGAAAATCTGCTTGACTATATCCGCTGGATCGGAGGCATGGATTTTACGGCCTGTCCGTTCCGGGAGGCAGACGCATTGGTGCTCTGCGTGCTTTCCTATTTTGATCTGACCATGCTTTTGCCCGGCGCACTTGAGGTGCGCGTAAGCGACCTGCTTCCGTATATCGAAAAAAAGCTCTCCAGGCCGCAGCTGACAAAAAACAGCGAGATCAGTGCCGATATTGCCATAGAAGCCTGCCGCTCGAAGCGCTTCGGCGAGCTTTTTATCCGGGATTACGAGGATGTGCTGCAGGAGGAACCGCCGCTGCAGTTTGCCGCCATGAGCTTTCATGACGGAGGCGATATGCATTTTCTTGCCTACCGCGGTACGGATTCCTCGCTCACCGGCTGGAAAGAGGACTGCATGATCGGCTTTACGAGGACTGAAGCCCAGCAGAGGGCAGAAGCCTACGCGCACCGCGTCATTTCTCAGGAAGCCTCATGGCGCATGGGCGGCCATTCAAAGGGCGGCAATCAGGTCCTCTATGCGGCGGCGCATTTAAGCGATGAGGAGCTGGAAAAAGTCGAGCGGATCTATATGCTCGATGGTCCCGGCTTTTGTCCGGAGATCATCGGCGGCGAAGCCGTCGCCCGCATCGAGCCGAAGATCACGCGGATCATCCCGGAATTTGATATGATCGGCAAATTATTCGAGCCGCACATTTCGGATACCCGCATCATCAAAAGCGCCAATCCCGAGGGCATGGGACAGCATACCCTTGCCTCATGGCTGGTCGATCACGGGGAGCTGTCCGCAGGAATACCCAATGAGCGGGCGGAACGGATGATGAAGATCGTTAACGAATGGATCGGCGACCTGTCCTTAGAGGAACGGAAAATATTTGTCGATGAGCTTTTCGCGGCGTTAGAATCAGACGGCTCAACGCGCCTTAGCGAGATCTCGGCGGAACGCTTCGGCAATGTTCTGATCGAGCTTAACCGCACCAGCAAGGTCACCAAAAAAATATTTGCGGAGCTTCCGAAAAGCATCCTGCGGGAGGAGCTTCCGGACAAAAAGGAAGACCGGGGCATGACGCTGCTTGAAAAGGCCGTGAAGGCCGATGCGGGGATCGGCGCGGTGCTGGTCATGTTCGGCCTCATTTTATGCCTTGCCAACGAAAATATGCTGGATCTTGCTGCGCTGCTGGCCATGGGGATCGTGACTCTCTATCAGATCCACGGGACCGTCAGGCGGCTGAAAAAGCGGAAGGGCGCCAGCGCAGGCGTCAGAGAGCGTATCTATATGACCATCGCCCTGCTTGTTGTGTTTACGGTCCTGCTGCTTAAGGAGAACGCCGCCTTTCTTATGGGAAGCCTGATCTTCGGCACCCTGCTGCTGGTCGTGGCCTATCGGGAAGGTCTGTATGCCAGCAAGGCCAGAAAAGCCGTTCAAAAGGTGTTTTTCTGGGCAGAGGCAGGAGCCTGCACGCTCCTTGGCTTTGCTTTCCTGCTGACGCCGCAGGGGGCGGTAAAAGGTCTCTCCCTGACTCTGGGCATTCTCATGATCGCCGACGGGCTTGCCCGCCTGCTGTACCTTTTCGTTATCCGGAAGAAGAAAAAGTAAGCAGCGAGCCTTCTGCGTTCCGTCGCCGCAGCTTAACAGGCCGGCAATTTCCGATAAAGCGGCGGATCGCGCCTATGCTTTTCACGGCGTCGGTTCTGCCCTTCTGGGAGATACGGAATCGGAAGAACAGGATACGGAGACGTCCGGAACGTGCCCCTTGCGGGCGGCTTGCTTTTTGATGAAGACAGCTGTTCATGGCGCAATAAGGCGAGCTATGGAGACTAAGGGAAAAGCCTGTCCCCT
>JAZRYN010000145.1:0-2615 GCA_045600745.1 Lachnospiraceae bacterium | reverse complement strand
GCCAAGCTGCTCGGCGGCGCCGGCTCTGAACGTATCCGCCGCTACCATCAGCACCTTGCGCCCGCTCCCGGTCAGTGAGGCGGAGAGCTTCCCGATGGTCGTTGTCTTGCCCACGCCGTTGACGCCGACGATCATGAGAAGGGCCGGCTCGCTTTCCCAGAAGCGGTCCGAATATAGTTCCTCTAACCGCTCCTTGATCAGATCTTTCAGGCATTCCTTGCACTCGTCGGTAAATTTTAAGCCCCGCAGTCCTACCCTGCGCTTTAGCTCTGTAAGGATCTCCTCGGAAGCTTCCATGCCAACGTCGGACAAGATCAGGCTCTCCTCCAGCTCGTCATAGAAGTCATCCGTAATGTCCGAAGCCGCAAATAAATGTTTAAGCCGTCCGAAAAAGCCGATTCCCGCCATTTTATTCTCCTAACAGTTCTTTTGTCTTATTGGTATCCTTAAGGCTGACCGAAACCAGTGCCGACACGCCCTTTTCCTGCATGGTGATGCCATACAGGCGGTCCGTCATTTCCATCGTTCCGCGCCTGTGCGTGATCACGATAAACTGGGTCGTGTCCTTAAGTCTCGCCAGATAGTCCGCAAAGCGATTGACGTTCGGCTCGTCAAGCGCCGCTTCGATCTCATCCAGCAGACAGAAAGGCGACGGTTTCAGATTCTGGATGGCAAAAAGCAGGGCAATGGCTGTCAGGGCCTTTTCTCCGCCCGAAAGCTGCATCATATTGACCAGCTTTTTGCCGGGCGGCTGCGCATTGATGATGACGCCGGCAGAAAGCACGTCCTCGCCGGGCTCGAGCTCGACCGAGCCGTGGCCGCCGCCGAAAAGCTCGCTGAAGACCGAGGCAAATTCCTTCTGTATCTCGGCAAAGCGGTCTTTGAACTGCTTGCGCATACCGTTTTCCAGCTCCTCGATCATGGCCGTCAGCTCTCCCTCTGCCTTCATCAGATCCTCGTGCTGACCCTTTAAGAATTCGTAGCGTTCGGCAACCTCGCGGTATTCCTCGATCGCGCCGACATTGACCGGCCCGAGCTCTCTGATCTCGCCTTTTTTCCGGGAGATAAAGTGCCTGATCTCGGTCAGGGAGCCGAGCTCCTCCCCGCGCGATGCCTTTGCCTGAGAAGGCGTCATTTCATATTCGTTCCACAGATACTCAGCCTGCTTTTCGATCTGCTCTTCAAGCCGCTGGCGGATGCTCTGCAGACGGAAGTTTTCCTTGTCGAGCTCGGATATCCTTCGGGTAAGCTCTTCTCTGGCATTGAAAAAATCCTGCTGCTCGGTGCGTTTTTTCTCCTGGAGAGAAAGATCGTTGTTGAGAGCATCTTCTATGGAGAGACGGTCTGCCTCGGCTTCCTCGATATCCCGCTTTAAGGCTTCGATCTCGCTGCGGCGTTCCGCTTCGGCTTCCTCCTCGCCGACGACGCTGCCGGCAAGCTTCTCCTTCTCGGAGCCGAGCCTTTCAATATCGCTGTTCAGCCGGTGAATATTTTCGAGGAAGAACTCGTTTTTCTGGTTCAGATTGGCAAATTCAAGCCGCAGCTCCTCGAGCGTCTTTGTCTTCTCGGCAAGCTTCTCCTTTTCACGGTCAAGAGCGGCAAGCGTGCGGCTCACTTCGCTCTGACGGGACTCATTATCTTTGTCAAGACCGACAGATCTCTTCTGGATCCTCAACCGTTCGTCAGCAAGCGCACTCAGCTGTTCACGGATCGTATGGCGTCCGATCTCCAATTCGGTATCGCGTTCAAGGGCCTCTTTGTCCTCTGCCCTGCGGCTTTCCGCCTGTGATGAAAGGGCCGCCTCTTTAAGACCGAGCGAGCTGAACTCGGAGCGCAGCTTTTCCGATCTTTCTTTTTCGGCAAGGGCCTTCTGTTCGGCCTGTTCCAGCTGTTTTCCGGCATCGATAAGCTCTTTGTGCGTCTTTTCGAGCAGTTCGCCGACTTCTTTCAGCTCACGGCCCCGCCCGAGCAGATTCGACGATGATCTAAAGGCGCCGCCGGAAATTGCGCCGCCGGGGGAGAGATTCTCTCCGTCAAGCGTGACGATGTGAAGCCGGTAGCGGTATTTTCGTGCGATCGCGACGGCCTTGTCCATATCGGAGGTCACGAGGATGCCGCCAAGCAGATACATTACGATTCCGTGAAGCGAGGCGTCTGCCCGGACGAGTTCGGACGCCCGGCCGATAACGCCGTCCTCCTTAAGCGCTTCCGGATACGGAAAGGCTTTCTCTCCGTTTACCGCATCGACAGGGAGAAAGGTCGCCCTGCCGCCCCGGTTTTCCTTGAGGAAGCGGATCAGCTGCTTGGCCGTTTCCTCCGTATCGGTGACAACGTTCTGGAGCCGTCCGCCGAGCGCGGTCTCAATTGCGGTCTCATAGCGCTTTTCGGCGGAAATAAGATCAGCCGCAACGCCTTTTATTCCGGGGAAGCGTCTCTTCTGCTCCATGACCCTCCGAACGCTTCCGTTATAGCCCTCGTAACGCTCCGCAAGGTTTTCCAGCGTATCTCTTCGGTTCTGTAAGACCGAATACTCCCGGGAGAGACGGTTGACATTTTCCCGGGCGGAGGCCGTTTCCTTTTCCGCCGCTAACAGAGCCTCCCGGCTTTCCTTTGAT
>JAZRYN010000144.1:0-3509 GCA_045600745.1 Lachnospiraceae bacterium | reverse complement strand
CTCAGCGCATCATAATCCGCAGACTTGAAGCCAACCGCCTCAATCTCTTCCCGGGATATGTCCCGCACCGCGTAGGTTATACCAAATCTTCCGTCGGACGAGCCGTGAATCAGATGTGCCGCCGCACTCATGTTGGCCCGCAGATCCTCATTTTCCGGCTTTTCGAAGGCGGCCAGCACGCTCAGACGGCCGCGGTAGCCATACCCTCGGATGAGTGCATCACAACTCGCATCCTCGCCAAAGCGGCACACGCCCGGCGCCAGCACGATCAGCTCGCCGCCGTCCGCCATGGCCATGCGCGTCCGATAGATGGCCTTGTTGCCCAACCAGGTACTCTTGAACTCGCCCGGATCCAGATACACCACACATTTCTTCAGTCCGCGCTCAACAAAATCGATATTTTTCTCCTGGGCAAGCCTTACTGCCTCCGTGAAGCAGTCACGCCCCTCCCCGATGAACAGACCATGCGTGCGGGGCTGACCTCCCGGTGCAGTCGTAACCGTAAGTACAAAGAGAATAGGTCGTTTCGCCAGAAAATGCTCCATTCCGTAATCGAATATCCGGCGCACCGGCGTCATTTCCCTGCCCATCATGCGTTCCATGCCGTACACAGCGCCCACCATGTGGCTCTTGTTGATCATGTCGCTGCCGCCAACCCCCACAAAAAGATTCTTCGCGTGGTTCGACATGCCCACGACCTCGTGCGGCACGACCTGCCCCGGAGAAACAATGAGATCGTAGCTTTCATCCATCACGAGACGGTTCACCTCCACGCTGACCGCCTCATGCCAAAGGCCCTCCGTGATTTCCTCCAGATAGTCCTTCGGCACCTCACCGAGCCGCACGACGTCCCGCCGCCAGTCATGCACGATCAGCTTCTCAAAAGGAATGTCACCGTACATGACCGCCGCCTGCTCACGGCTGACCGCCTCATGCGTGCCGAGAGCAGGCAAAATATCCACTTCAGCTCCGCGCTCTGTCAACAGATGATAATACAGATTGGTCAAAAGCCCCGCATTGGAATGATAACGCGTAAAATCCGGCGGCAGGATCAGTGCCTTTCGCACGCGGCGGCCTTGCAGACTGTCCTCCACGGCTTTTTGTATTTCCTCACGGCCAAGGCCGAGCGGATTCTCCGAAATCAGACGGATTTCCATGACATGTCTTCCTCACTTGGTCTCTATGCAGCCTGATACAACAAAACAGAACCCCCGCCCCTGCGTGACGGGTCGTGGCGCACATGGCTCAGGCGTTGTACGTGCTGGCGGAGGTGCTCCCGCCATGACCGGTCCAGTTCGTGTGGAAGAACTGGCCGCGCGGAGCATCAAGCCGCTCGTAGGTATGTGCGCCGAAATAATCTCTCTGCGCCTGAAGGAGATTTGCGGGCAGGCGCTCGGTGGTATAGCCGTCAAAATAGGAAAGTGCGCTCGTCATCGCCGGAGCCGGAATGCCGTACTGCATCGCGGCAGCAGCGACTCTGCGCCAGCCGGGCAGCAGCTTTTCGATAGTCTCCTTGAAATACGGCGCCAACAGCAGATTCGGCAGCTCCGGATCCGCATCGTAAGCCTCCTTGATCTTGCCCAGAAAGACGCTGCGGATGATGCAGCCGCCTCTCCACATCAGCGCGATGCCGCCGTAGTTTAAGTTCCAGCCGTAGCTTTTAGCCGCCGTGCGCATCAGGGTATAGCCCTGCGCATAGGAAATAATCTTGCTGGCATAAAGCGCCTGACGGATCCATTCGATCATTTCGTCCCTGTCGCCCTCGAAGGCCGGGATCTTTCTTCCATAGACAGAAGCCGCTTGGACGCGCTCCTCCTTCATGGCGGACAGGCAGCGAGCAAAGACCGCTTCACCGATCAGCGTGAGCGGCACGCCTTCATCCAGAGCGGAAATGCCGGTCCATTTGCCGGTTCCCTTCTGCCCTGCCGTATCCAGAATCTTCTCTACAACAGGCTCGCCGTCAACATCCTTGAACGCCAAAATGTCGCGTGTGATCTCGATCAGATAGGAATCCAGCTCGGTCTTATTCCAGGCCGCAAAGACCTCGTGCATTTCATCATCGTTCATTCCCAGAAGGTCCCTCATGAGCTGATATGCCTCACAAATCAATTGCATATCGCCGTATTCTATGCCGTTATGGACCATTTTTACGAAATGACCGGCACCGTTTTCACCAACCCAGTCACAGCAGGGAGCTCCATCCTCCACTTTCGCACAGATAGCCTGGAAAATCGGCTTAACATACGGCCATGCTGCAGGAGAACCGCCGGGCATCAGGCTCGGACCGAGAAGAGCGCCCTCTTCTCCGCCCGACACGCCGGTGCCGACATAGAGCAGCCCCTTCGATTCCACATAAGCCGTGCGCCTCATGGTGTCGGGAAAGTGACTGTTACCGCCGTCGATGATAATATCCCCGGCCTCCAGGCAGGGCAGAAGCTGTTCAATCATGTCATCCACCGCACTGCCGGCTTTAATCATTAAAAAGACCTTACGAGGCTTTTCCAGACTCTCGACAAGCTCCTTCAGACTGTGGCAGCCGATAATATTTTTCCCGGCGGCCCGGCCGGCGGTAAAAGCATCCACCTTTGCGGCGGTACGGTTATATACGGCAACGGTGAAGCCCTTGGACTCCATGTTCATAACCAGGTTCTCGCCCATGACGGCAAGGCCGATCAAACCGATGTCAGCTTTTTTCATAGACTTTGCTCTCCTTATCTTTGCACGCGGGCATTGCCGGCGTAAATGTCCCAGACCTGTTTCTCATCGGCAGGCTCCGCGTAGTCATTCAGGCTGCTGGCCGCCATAGCGCCGGCCGCCCATCCGAAATGCAGGCAATCCCCGGCACTCCAACCGTTTAAGACGCCGTATAATACGCCGCCGGTGAAGCCGTCGCCGCCGCCGATTCGATCCATTACCTGAATGGGACGGGGCTCTTCAACGATCCACTCATCCCCGGCAAGCATGATGGCTCCCCACAGATGTTCGTTTGCGGAAACGACCTGCCGCAGTGTTGTGGCAAACATCTGCGCATTCGGGTATTTCTCGCGCACCTGCAAAATCATGGTCTTAAAGCGTTCAATTTTGGCGCCGAGCTCTCTGCCCCCTGCATCCGGTCCCTTAAAGCCCAGGCACAGCTGAAAATCCTCCTCGTTGCCGACCAGAATATCAGCAACAGAAGCAAGACGCTGAAAAGCGTCCCGCAGCTCCTCTTCACGGCCCTCCCAGAAGCTGGCGCGGTAATTTAAGTCAAAGCTGACCAGCGTGCCGTGGTTTTTCGCGGCCTCGGCGATAGCCAGGCAGGCCTTCGTGGTTTCGGGGCTCATGGCCGCGATCAGGCCGGAAACATGGAGAATGCCCACGCCTTCCCGTCCGAAGATACGCTCCAGATCGAAGTCATCGGCACTTATGGTGCGGCCGACCTCTCCGCTGCGGTCGTTCCACACGCGCGGGGCACGCAGGCCGAAGCCGGAATCGGCAATATTGAACTGATGACGATAGCCCCATGGGCC
>JAZRYN010000143.1:0-4387 GCA_045600745.1 Lachnospiraceae bacterium | reverse complement strand
AGCGCGATCGCAATGACGATACGCTGACGCATTCCGCCTGAGAACTGGTGCGGATACTCATTCTTTCTTTCGGCGGGGATGCCCACCATCTGGAGCATCTCATCGACCTTTTCCGAGATCTCCTTCGGGCTCATCCCCTCGTTATGGAGCTCCACGACCTCCGCGATCTGGTCGCCCACCGTGTGGATCGGGTTCAGTGCACTCATCGGATCTGAGAAGATCATAGAGATCTCTTTTCCGCGGATCTTTCGCATCTCCGAGTCGGGGATCTGAAGCAGATCTTCTCCTTCAAAAAGGATCTCTCCGCCGGTGATCTGTCCGACCTTATCCGGAAGAAGTCTCATGGTGCTCAGTGCAATGGTGGATTTTCCTGCACCGGTCTCGCCCACAAGACCCATCGTCTCGCCCATCTTGATAGTCAGATTGACCCCGTTGACGGCATAGACATAGTCTGTATCAGTTTTATACCCTACATGCAGGTCTTTGATTTCCAATAAATTTTCTGCCATATTCCCGCTCCTCTCAGTTTCTGAGTCTCGGATCCATTGCATCGCGCAGTCCGTCGCCGATCATGGTGAGGGAAAGCACGGAAAGGACCATGGCAATACCGGGACCGAAGGCAAGGTACGGAGAATGTCTCATCACGGATTTCACTCCGGAAAGCATGGCGCCCCATTCCGGTGTGGGCCCTGCAATGCCGAGTCCGACAAAGCTGAGTCCTGCAACGATCAAAACGGAACGGGCAACCGTCTGGCTCGTCTGAACCAGGATCGGTCCCATGGCATTCGGAATGATGTGACGGAAAATGATTCTTGCGTTGCTGGTGCCGAAGGCCTTCGCCGCTTCAATATAGTCAGACCCCATAACGCCGAGAACGGCGGAACGGACAAGTCTCGACATTCTGGGCGTCTGGGAAATGCCCATGGCGATCAGCAGGCTCAGCATGCTGCTGCCCATGACCGATACGATCGTAATTGCCAGCAGCGTGCCGGGAATGGCAAGGAAAATATCCATGATACGCATCAGAATATTATCCACCGCACCGCCGAAATATGCGGCGGACGCTCCGATGATTCCGCCCACCGTCAGGGAGAACAGCGCCGTGCAGACGCCGATCAAAAGGGATGTTCTCCCGCCGTATACGATACGGGCAAACATATCGCGGCCGTAGGAGTCCGTACCGAATATATGCTCCTTCGTGGGGGGCTGGTATCTGATGCTGATATTCATCTCCAGGGCGTCCGTGTCGTAGTCGAAAAACAGATCTGCCGTCATGAAGAACAGAAACATCAGGGTGAATACGATCAGTCCGGTCACGGCGAGCTTGCTGCGGCAGAATCTCGTAAAGATAACTCTTGCCTGACTTTTCTTTTTATATACCTGCTTGCTGTTTTCTATATTCTCACTCATTTGCTGGTCACCCTCTTTCTCGCTTTTGAAGCAAATTGGGCTTTCAGGCGCGGATCGATATAGGTGTAGATAATATCCGTGATCAGGTTGACCAGACTCGCCAGTAAAGCCGCACACATTACAGAAGCTATGACAACGGGAGTGTCCTTCTGTCTGACGCCGTTGATCATATACTGGCCGAGACCGGGAATGGCGAAGAGCTGCTCAATGACGACAGAACCGCCCAGATTGACTCCAAAGTTCATTCCGGCAACAGTGATAACGGGGAGCAGAGAGTTGCGGAGAGCATGCTTGAAAATGATCCTTCTCTCCTTTGCGCCCTTTGCCCGGGCCGTGCGGATGTAATCCTGACGGATCACTTCCAGCATGGTGGAGCGAGTCATACGGATCATTGCCGCAAAGGTCGGAGAGGCACAGGCGAGGCACGGCATGATATGCGCCTTGAAGCCGTCCAATCCGATCATCGGCAGCCAGCCGAGTTTCACGGAAAAGAGAAGCATCAGTAAAAGTCCGATCAGAAAACCGGGCATAGAAGTCAAAAGAAGAGAAACTCCGAGAACAGAAGTATCTAACGCAGAATACTGCTTTACCGCAGAGATCATCCCGATGGGGATGCCGAATACGAAAGCGATGCCGATGCTGAAGAAGGCCAGACGGATCGTGTAGGGAAGTCTGGTAAGGATCTCATTGAATACAGGCAATTTCGTCATATACGAGTTGCCCAGATCACCTTGGATCGCGTTCAGAATATAGTCAAAATACCTGACAAGAAACGGCTTGTTAAAGCCCATTTCCTCGCGCAGGGCTTCCAGAGCCTCCGGTGTGGCACCGTCTCCCAGGATCACCATCGCAGGGTCGCCCGGTGTCAGCGCCATGATGCCGAAAATGAGGAAGGATACGCCGAGAAGCACAGGGATCATATATAATAAACGCTCCAGGATATAGCGTGTCATATTTCCTCCAGATTACTCCGTTACTTATGGATGATTTTTCATAAAACTTTAACGGTGGCCTGCCATATTTGATTGTATGGCAGGCCATTGCGATGACTTGTGTGTTTCGTTAAAGGCGCGATTCGGGATCAGGCCTCGAACCACATGAGACGCCAGAGGTCACGGTTGGACGCAGTGCCCTGAACGCCCTGAAGCTTTGCATCAAAGCAGTTGAAGGAGACGTAGTAGTAAAGCGGGATGATGGGGCAATCTTCCTGGATCATCTCGTAGACCTGATGGTAGATCTCGTGACGCTTTACAGGGTCAGATTCTTTTCTGCCGGCTGCGATCAGCTCTTCCATTGCAGGATCGGTGTAGCCGCTGTAGTTGTTGCCGCTGCCGAGAGACTCAGCAGTGAGACGGCGGGAGAAGATGTAGTCTGCATCCAGCAGGGACATGGTGGTCATACGGTGGGTGATCTCGAACTCGCGCTTGTCACCGACCAGATCGAACCATGCGGAACGCTCCATCTTGTTGAAGGTGATGTTGATGCCGATCTTCTTCAGCTGAGCCTGGATGACTTCAGCGCCTGCCATGTAGGTGTTGCTGGAGTCCTGATCCATGACCACGTCGAAGCCGTTGGGGTATCCTGCTTCTGCCAGAAGGGCCTTTGCCTTATCAAGATCCTGCTTGAGAGGCTCGATGTCGGTGCAGTAGCCGCCGGCTGCGGGAGCGCAGAGGCAGTTTGCAACAGTACCGAAGCCTTCGGCACCGCCGATGAGGATCTCATCAAGGTCAAGAGCGTAGGCAACAGCCTGACGGACGCGCTTGTCGGCGAAATGACCGTCGGTGCAGTTGAAGGTGATATCACAGACCTGGCCGCCGGCGCACTCCATAACGGTGATGTAGTCCAGAGACTCAAGGTAGGGGATATCGGTCTTGGGGATGCCCTGGTTGAAATCGATGGAGCCCTCTTCCAGTGCCAGAGAAGCAGCAGTCTGGTCGGGGAGGATGATCATGGTGACGGTCTTGATGGCGGGAACGCCGAGACGGTAATCCTCAAAGGCTTCGTACTCGACCTTCTGGCCGCTGATCCAGTCAACAACTTTGTAAGCGCCGGTGCCGACAGGCTTGCGGGCGAACTCGTCGCCGAGCTCTTCGACTGCGCGCTTGGAAACGATAGACCAGCAGGGTACGTCAAGAGCCTGAAGGATAGGAACGTAGGCATACTTCAGAACGCACTTGATGTGGGTATCGTCAACGACTTCGAAACGGTCAATGGCGGAGTTGACGGAGCTGGTGTACGGGGACTCAAGAGCTCTGTTCAGGGAGAAGTAGACGTCATCCATGGTCATGGTGTCGCCATTGTGGAACTTGACGCCCTCACGGATGGTGAAGGTGACCTCGGTGGAATCCTCGTTGAAGGACCAGTCGGATGCCAGTTCGCCAATGAACTCACCGGTGGCGCTGTCGTAACGGAGCAGATTCTCGAAGATCTGCACGGTGAAGGCATAGCCGGTAGGAGTGACACAGTCGGGGGACATAGAGGGGTCAAGAGAGGTGACCTCTGCGGCGATACCGACGTTCAGATGGTCTCTGCCCATGGGCTTTGCTTCTTCAGCGGGGGCTGCGCCCTCTGCTGCGGGGGCTGTACCCTCTGCTGCGGGGGCTGCGGGGGTTGCGGGGGTCTCGGTCTTCCCGCATGCGATCAGGGCAAATGCCATGCACATTGCGAGAATGAGTGCTAAGACTTTTTTCATTTTTTACCTCCTAAGTTATTCTGTGGGTTCTGTTCTCGTCTTATCACAAATCTGGACTCTCCAACCGTCGGGATCTCTCCCGTTCATATTGGTTCTTCCAGTATGTGCACTAAATTTGGGGGCGCCGATAATTTTCCAGTTCTTCTCCTTGAAGAGTTCATATGTCTCGTTCACGTCATCGACACGCAGTGCGATGTGGTTGATGCCGATCACTTCTTCCATCAGGACCTTATGGATCTCGAAGATGGGCTGATTCTCGCCGGGGAGCTGGAATTCCACGGAGCC
>JAZRYN010000142.1:0-5132 GCA_045600745.1 Lachnospiraceae bacterium | reverse complement strand
CTAAGTTCTACATTGGATTGGAAGTGTAGAAGTTACAATTAAAATTTAGGAAAATGTAAAATGTCCCTTTCCGTATCGTTTCGCCCTGTCTTTGCCGCATACGCCGCTCACAAAAAAAGCAGGGGCAGGCGGATCTTATCGATTCCGCTGCCCCCTCTTCCGCTGTCAGATACTGAACAGCAGCTGCGTGTAGCTCGGATAAGGCCAGAAGCTTTCCGGCATGATCCGTTCCAGTTGATCGACGGTCCTTCGGCACTCCGTCATTTTAAGCGCCACCTTTTCTGCGGCAAGCTTAAGACGCAGGCTGCCTTCCTCGGCGCCCTCCAGCTCACACACGCTTTCCGCAAGCGCCTCCGTTTCCTTTAACAGCTCTTCGGCAAGCCCTTCCGTCTGTTCGAAAAGCGCTTTCCCGAAAGGCCTGTCCGCAGGCAGAGAAGACAAATAGGTACTGATCGCACCCAGGATTCCTTTCCTGATCATTTCCAGCATGGTTCTGGCTTCGATAGTGATCACGCCGCAGTATTTTTCCGCCCGGACCTCATTGCGGGACTCCATCTCCTTACGGCTGTAGATGCCGTTTCCGGTCAGCAGCCGGACGTTCTTTTCGCTGAGATTCTCCGGGATCGCCTCTGCCGTATTCTTAAGATTCTTCAGTCCACGTTTCTCTGCCTCCTGTTCCCAGGAGCGGTCATAGCCATTGCCGTCAAACAGGATGCGGCGGTGATTTTTCAGCATCTCACGAATCAGCAGCTTCACCGTCTGAGGGCGGTTCTCGCTTTGCTCGAGCCGATCTGCCGTCTCCTTAAGCTCCTGCGCCAATATCGTATTCAGATAGGTAACCGGCGTCGCGATCGACTGGCTTGCCCCGACCATGCGGAATTCGAATTTATTGCCGGTAAACGCGATCGGCGAGGTGCGGTTGCGGTCCGTGTTGTCCTGAGAAAGCTGCAGGAGAACATCCTTCCCTACCGTCAGAAAATGGCTTTCCTGATTCACATAAGGCTCCTCCCGGATGATCGAATCGATCACGCTCTCCAGTTCGGTACCCACAAAAACGGAAATGATGGCCGGCGGGGCCTCCTGCCCGCCGAGGCGGTGATCATTTCCGGCATGGGCAGCCGAGCAGCGCAGCAGCTCCGGATATTCATCAACGCCTTTCAGAAAGGCGGCCAAAAACAGCAGAAACCGGGTATTGTCAGCTGGTGTTGAGCCGGGAGAGAGCAGATTTTCTCCCGTATCGGTCGATACCGACCAGTTTACATGCTTTCCCGAGCCGTTGATCCCCGCAAAGGGCTTTTCATGGAGGAGGCAAACCAGATCGTGGCGGTCCGCCACCCGCTTCATAATTTCCATGGTCAGCTGATTCTGATCATTTGCCGTATTCGCGTCGGTAAAGAAGGGCGCCATTTCATATTGTGCCGGCGCGACCTCGTTGTGCTCTGTCTTGGCACAGATGCCGAGCCGCCAGAGCTCCTCGTTCAGATCCTGCATGAATGCCGAGATCTCCGGCTTGATCGCGCCGTAATAATGGTCATCCAGCTCCTGCTTTTTCGGGGCATCGGCGCCAAAGAGCGTCCGTCCGCAGAGTCTCAGATCCAGACGCTTCTGAAAAAGCGGCTTCGGGATCAGAAAATACTCCTGCTCCGCGCCGACGTCGACGCGCACATGTTCGGTCTTCTCGTCGCCGAGAAGATGAAGAATGCGGACCGCCTGGCAGTTCAGAAGCTCGATCGAGCGCAGCAAAGGCGTCTTTTTGTCCAGGACCTCACCGGAATAAGTGCAGAATACCGTCGGAATGCACAGCACTCTGTCCTTGATAAAAGCGCAGGAAGTCGGATCCCAGGCGCTATACCCTCTGGCTTCAAAGGTAGAGCGCAGCCCGCCCGAGGGGAAGGATGAAGCGTCAGGCTCTCCCCTCAGCAGCTCTTTTCGGGAAAATGCCATGCGGCAGCCGTCGCGTCCGTCCGGGATCAGAAAGCCTTCGTGTTTTTCCGCCGTCTCGCCGTTAAGCGGCTGGAACCAGTGGGTATAATGCGTCGCGCCCTTGTCCAGCGCCCAGCGCTTCATGCCGTCCGCGATGTCCGCAGCGACCTCGTTCGGTAGAACCATCCTTTTGCTGACGCACTCTCTCCATACCGCCAAAGAAGCCTCCGGAATATATGTCTTCATGGCCTGTTCATTGAACAGGTCGGCCCCGATTCGTACATCTGCATGATTGGCTCCCATACTCATCTCCTCCTATGCGTCGGCCGCCTGAATGCCGCCGGATCATGCAGCCTACTATAACACAATTTTTTGCTCCGGAAAACATGAAGTATTACTGATGATTGCGGCTTAATTTAAAAAGTAGATTTCCGTGCAGAAGTAAAATCCGCCAGGGGTCAAAATCAGGCAGTCTGGTCGCTTCAATAATGCTTGGCAAACAGACCTCCTTCTCGTATTTTATCAATATAAGGAACTTGGTTTTGGCGTGTTTCGCCTGTATCAAGTTTCTTTTTCTTTCCCGCGAATATTTTCAATATTTCCCCGTCTCTTGTAAAAATGATTTCTTCAACAAACCATGTCTTGGTCGAAGAAATGATTTATTTCGCTCTGCGAGTAGCATCATCGTTGCTCATTCCTCTAAAAAATTATGTGAACAACGGTTTCCTCCTGTTCAGCGGTTTGTCGTATTGTGCGGATTTCGGTCAATATTATTGCGGAATGCGGTCTTTTATACAACCGTTTCTCGTAATATTTACAATTCAGGCAAAAAACAAAAGGGGACCGCATAGATAGGCGATCCCCTGAAAAAGCGCAGCGGGAGGGATTCGAACCCCCGTGCGGTTGCCCGCAAACTGATTTCGAGTCAGCCCCGTTATGACCACTTCGATACCGCTGCTAAAATCTAAAAAAGAACAACTTCGCGTCGTTCTTTCTTAGCATAGTCCGTAGGGGAATCGAACCCCTGTTTCCGCCGTGAGAGGGCGGCGTCTTAACCGCTTGACCAACGGACCATAAGTGCCAGTCGAGGCGACAGGATTTGAACCTGCGACCTCTGCGTCCCGAACGCAGCGCTCTACCAAGCTGAGCCACGCCTCGATGCGTTGACAACTATACACGTTTGAAAATGATTTGTCAACCGTTTTTATGAAGAAAAATCAGCTTCTCTGCAAGGGGCTGCGAATGCTTCTGTCTGGTCATTTCCATGAGGCCGAGTTTTGTCATGCCTTCCACCGATGTATGAACCGGATCGTCCCTGACGGCTTCGGCAAGCCGTGTCAAAAGCTGCGTCCGATGCGCCTCCTCTTTCATGTTGATAAAGTCAACAATAATGATCCCGCTTATATTCCGTAAGCGCAGCTGCACCGCAAGTTCTTCTGCCGCCTCAAGATTGATGCGGAACACGGTCTCCTCAAAGTCGCCGCGCCCCTCGTTCTTTCCGGTATTGACGTCAACGACGGTCATTGCCTCCGTTGCCTCGATGACCAGATAGCCGCCGCTCTTTAGCCAGACCTTGCCGGCTAATGCCTTTTCCAGTCCGGTGCGCAGTCCGTACAGTTCCCTCAGCGGCAGCTGCGGATCGTCATACAGGCGCAGCTTCGGAAGATCCTCCGGTTGATGTACGGTCAGCCAGCCGCTTATTTTTTCATACAGCTGGCGGTCATCCGTCAAGATCTCTTCGGCTTCTCCGCCGCGCAGATCCCTCGCCAGCGTCAGGAAGGCTTCGCTCTCGCGGTACAGTCTTGCCGGAGAAGGCGTATGCTCCGCCCGTATCGAAAGGCTCTCCGCAAGCTCCCGCAGGCGCACGGCTTCTGCCGCAACAGCGTCCGGCTCAGCCTCTGCGGCATTGGTCCTTACGATGAAGCTTCCGTCTGCCACGTAAGGTCTCAGCACGGTTTCAAGGATCTCATGTTTTTCATGCGGCATCAGCTTACGGGAAAAACGGATCCCCCGTTCCTTTGGAAGCAGCACCAGATACTTTCCCGGAAGCGACAGCTGGCGGGTCATTGCGGCAAGCTTTGTCCGTACTGCTTCCTTTGCGACCTGGAGCGTCAGCTCGTCTCCCGCCTTGACCGCGTCGTTCTCATCATACTGCAGATATCCGTTCACACCGCCCAGATCGACAAAGGCCGCCCGGATGTTCCGGTTGATTCCGATTACCCTCGCCCGGTAAATGTCGCCGCAGTGAGGTTCATCCCCCGGCTTGTCCCAGTCAAGCAGACGGATCCTTCCTCCATCATGCAGCGCGGAAAGGATCCCGCCCTCATAAGGCGTGATGATCAGTCTCCCCATCCTTCCTCCTTCCCGCAGAGGGCGAGCGAACGCCCCTCGTGATCCAGAAGATCCATGCGGCGGATCCGCAGGCGAAGGTTTGTCGGAGAGATCCCCGCCTCTTTGGCGAAAAGCTCAAGAACCGTTTCCGGTGACAGGTTGGCACGGCTCCCGGCGGCAAGCGTCATCCTGATGATCCTGTCTTCTGCTCCGAGCGAATAGATCATCGGCCGGATATCTAGCATGATCTCGCGTGTTTTTGTTTTCTTCGGGAGCACGATCGTTTCACGGTTCAGAACTGCCCGGACGGCTGCTTTTGCGGCAGCCGAAGAAAGCGTTTCGGGAAGCGCCGTCTGATAAACGGCACCGCCGACCGCAGCCATGGCGGCTTCGGCTTTTTCCGGCAGCACGTGCAGAGAATAGACCGGCAGCTCCTCTGCCGTTGCCTCCTGCAGCGCTTTCCGCATCTGTTCGGGCTCCGCGCCGTCTTCCACCGACACATCAAGATACTCCCCCTCGCTGGTCAGGCCGAGGCCGAGCGGAAGAGCAAAGCTCATGACCGGATGCGGACTGTAGCCTTGGGAATACTGCATGGGAATGCCTGCACGCCGGAATATCTTCTGAAATGTCCTCAGCACGTCCAGATGACCGATGTAGCGCATCATGCCTTCCTTACCGAAGCGGATACGGATATTCATGCCCGGCCCCCTTCCCCCGCGGCCGGCGCAGCATCGGCTTTCTCCGCAGGCTGCTCTTCTCTCGGCTTTATGCAGATCCCGCAGCCGTAGGCAGACGCCCCGCAGCCGCTGCACGCCTCGCGGCAATTCGGAGTGATTCGCGCTTCCATGGCGGGGTCCCACTCACGGCGCAGAAAGCTC
>JAZRYN010000141.1:0-4598 GCA_045600745.1 Lachnospiraceae bacterium | reverse complement strand
AAGATGGCGGAAGCCAACAAGGCTTTTGCCCACTACAAATTCTAAACAGATACCTTGGAGGAAAAATTCATGGCGGGAAGAGATTATCCGCTTGAGCGCACACGGAACATCGGCATCATGGCTCACATCGATGCCGGTAAGACCACGCTGACAGAGCGGATCTTGTACTATACCGGTGTGAATTATAAGATCGGCGATACCCACGACGGGACTGCTACCATGGACTGGATGGAGCAGGAACAGGAACGAGGCATAACCATTACCTCGGCCGCAACGACCTGTCACTGGACGAAGGAGCTGGAGCATAAGCCTGCCCCCGGAGCATTAGAGCACCGCATCAATATTATCGATACGCCCGGCCACGTTGATTTCACCGTGGAGGTCGAGCGTTCGCTTCGCGTACTTGACGGCGCTGTCGGTGTATTTTGCGCCAAGGGCGGCGTCGAGCCGCAGTCCGAGACGGTTTGGAGACAGGCTGACAAATACCGCGTTCCGCGTATTGCGTTCATCAACAAGATGGACATCATGGGGGCCAATTTCTTCAATGCTGTATCAATGATTCACACCCGATTGGGCCACAACCCGATCATTACCGAACTGCCGATCGGCAAGGAAGATTCCTTTATCGGGCTGATCGACCTGTTCGAGATGAAAGCCTACTACTACCGTGACGACAAGGGTACCGTGATCGAGATCACGGATATCCCTGCCGACATGAAGGACCAGGCGGAAGAATACCGCGCCAAGCTCGTAGAGGATATCTGCGCGTTAGATGACGAGCTGATGGAAATGTACATGATGGATGAGGTGCCGAGCGAGGAGCAGCTGAAGAAGGCTCTCCGTGAAGCCTGCATCCGCATGGAAGCTATTCCGGTCCTCTGCGGAAGCGCTTACCGCAACAAGGGCGTTCAGAAGCTGCTTGATGCGGTCATCGAATATCTGCCGAGCCCCATCGACATTCCGCCGACAAAGGGCGAGACGATGGACGGCGAACCGCTCGAGATCCCGTCCTCCGACGACGCGCCGTTCTGTGCGCTGGCGTTCAAGATCATGACCGATCCCTACGTCGGCAAGCTGGCCTATTTCCGGGTCTATTCCGGAACGCTGGAAGCAGGCTCTTACATTTACAATTCAAGCAAGGGCAAGAAGGAACGCATCGGGCGTATCCTGCAGATGCACGCCAATAAGCGGATGGAAGTCGAAAAGGTATATGCCGGAGAGATCGCAGCCGCTGTGGGCTTAAAGTTCACGACGACCGGCGATACGATCTGCGATGAAGCACAGCCGGCCATGCTGGAACGCATGGAGTTCCCGGAACCGGTCATCGACGTGGCCATCGAGCCGAAGACGAAGGCCGGCCAGGACAAGATGGGCGAAGCGCTTGCCAAGCTTGCCGAGGAGGACCCGACCTTCCGCGTCACCACCAACAAGGAGACGGGACAGACGGTCATCGCAGGCATGGGTGAGCTTCACCTGGAGATCATCGTTGACCGTCTGCTGCGCGAGTTCAAGGTCGAAGCCAATGTCGGCGCCCCTCAGGTCGCCTACAAGGAAGGCTTCACGAAAACCGTGGAGGTCGAGAGCAAATACATCAAGCAGTCCGGCGGCAAGGGCCAGTACGGCCACTGCAAGGTCCGTTTCGAGCCGATGGACGCCAATGCCGATCATACCTTTGAATTCAACTCGGAGGTCGTGGGCGGCGTAATTCCGAAGGAGTACATCCCCGCGGTCGGCGCCGGTATCGAGGAGGCGGCCAAGGCCGGTATCCTCGGCGGTTATCCGGTGCTGGGCGTTAAGGCGACCGTGTTCGACGGCTCGTATCATGAGGTCGACTCCAGCGAGATGGCCTTCAAGATCGCCGGTTCCATGGCGTTCAAGGATGCTATGGCGAAGGCGGGCTGCGTGCTGCTTGAACCGATCATGCGTGTGGAAGTCACGACGCCGGAGGAATACCTGGGCGATGTTATCGGCGACATCAGCAGCCGCCGGGGACGCATCGAGGGCATGGAAAATGTCAACGGCTCCCAGCTTGTGCGCTGCTTCGTGCCGCTTGCCGAAATGTTCGGCTATGCGACCGATCTTCGCTCCAAGACGCAGGGCCGCGGCGCTTATTCGATGTTCTTCGATAAGTACGAGCCGGCGCCCAAGTCCGTTCAGGACAAAGTTCTTTCCAAAAATGGCTTGAATTAATCGGCGTCCTCCTGTATAATCAGGAAGATGTCACCAAAGTAATCTTTGCCCTTACAAATGGGGCAGCAAATAACAACTATAAGGAGTAATCAAGATGGCAAAACAGAAGTTCGAGAGAACCAAACCCCATTGTAACATCGGTACCATCGGTCACGTTGACCATGGTAAAACCACTCTGACTGCCGCCATTACCAAGACGCTTCACGAGAAGTACGGCCTTGGCGATTTCGTGGCTTTCGATCAGATCGATAAGGCCCCGGAAGAAAGAGCCCGTGGTATAACGATCTCCACCGCTCACGTCGAATATGAGACCCCCAACCGTCACTATGCCCACGTTGACTGCCCCGGCCATGCTGACTATGTCAAGAACATGATCACCGGCGCTGCCCAGATGGACGGCGCGATCCTGGTCGTTGCGGCTACCGACGGCGTCATGGCCCAGACTCGTGAGCACGTGCTTCTTGCTCGTCAGGTCGGCGTGCCTTATATCGTAGTTTTCCTGAACAAGTGCGATATGGTCGATGACGAAGAGCTTCTTGACCTTGTGGAAATGGAAGTTCGTGAGCTGCTTGACGAATATGAGTTCCCGGGCGACGATACCCCGATCATCCGCGGCTCCGCGCTGATGGCCCTGCAGGGCGATGCGAAGTGGCAGGAAAAGATCATCGAGCTCATGGAAGAAGTCGACAAGTACATTCCGGATCCGGAACGTGCGACCGACAAGCCTTTCCTGATGCCCGTTGAGGACGTGTTCTCCATCACCGGCCGCGGCACTGTGGCTACCGGCCGTGTGGAACGTGGTGTTGTTCATGTGTCCGATACCGTCGAGATCGTCGGCATCAAGGATGAGAGCCGTTCCGTCGTCGTCACCGGCGTGGAAATGTTCCACAAGCTGCTTGACGAAGGCCAGGCCGGCGACAACATCGGCTGCCTGCTCCGTGGTGTGCAGCGCAACGAGATCGAGCGCGGCCAGGTCCTTGCAAAGCCCGGCACGATCCATCCTCATGACAAATTCATCGGCCGTATCTACGTGCTGACCAAGGAAGAGGGCGGACGTCATACGCCTTTCTTCTCCAACTATCGTCCTCAGTTCTATTTCAGGACCACCGACGTGACCGGCACCTGCACGCTGCCTGAAGGCACCGAGATGTGCATGCCCGGCGACCATGTTGAGATCAGCGTCGAACTGATCTCCAAGATCGCCATGGAGGAAGGCCTCCGCTTCGCTATCCGCGAAGGCGGCCGTACCGTTGCTTCCGGCACCGTCGTTTCGATCAAGGAATGATCGATCACCCTAAGGAAACTTAAGGAAAATAAGCGGGGCTGCTTCGGCAGCCCCGTTTTTGATTGCTGTTTTTGACTCGCGTATGATGACTTTCGGTGACGGGAGAGAAACGCTCTTACGCCTCCCACCTTCCCGCGGCGCCGCAGGGAAGGACGAGCCCGAGCCGCTTTGCCTCCTCGGCGCCGGTAACGGGAAGGCCGATCTCATCGGCGATAACGCGGCCGCCGTATCGCTTCTGCACCACTTCCTTCAGCATAAAGGAAAGCACGCCCGGCTGCAGACCGGTCGTATAGGAGCTGATCAAAAAGAAGAGAGGATCATCCGAGAGAAGTTCTGCGCAGCGGCTGACAAGCGGAAAGACGGAATCCTCGATCTTCCAGATCTCGCCCTTCGGGCCGCGCCCGTAGGAGGGAGGATCCATGATGACGGCTTCGTAGCGCTTTTCTCTTCGGATCTCGCGTTCCACGAATTTGCCGCAGTCATCGACCAGCCACCGGATCTTTGCCTCGCCGAGCCCCGAGGCGCGGGCATTTTCCGAGGCCCAGCTCACCATGCCCTTGGCGGCGTCCACGTGCGTTACCTCCGCTCCGGCACGGGCCGCGGCAAGTGTCGCTCCGCCAGTATAGGCAAAGAGGTTGAGGACGCGGACGGGCTTGCCTCCTGCCGTCCGTGCGGCGATCAGCTTCGAGAACCAGTCCCAGTTTGCGGCCTGCTCGGGGAAGAGGCCGGTATGCTTGAATTTGAACGGCTTTAAGCGGAAGGTGAGCGATAACGGCTCATAGTGCAGGTCCCACTCGTCGGGGAGAGAGAAAAACTCCCACTCTCCGCCGCCGGAGGAAGAACGGTGATAATGCGCGTTCGGCTTCTTCCAGCCGGGCAGAGTCTTTTCCGTCTGCCAGATGACCTGCGGGTCCGGCCGCACCAGCTCATACGCGCCCCAGCGTTCGAGCTTTTCTCCGCCGGAGCAGTCGAGCACTTCGTATTCTTTCCATGAATGGGCTAAAAACATTTCATTCCTCCGAATCGCTGTTGCTATCATAGCAGAAAGAAAGGCAAAAAGCTACAGATATGGGACAAAGAGAGAAATGTCTTGCGATAAGGGGGGAAAAAGTGTATGATGCTA